>NZ_WTEW01000013.1:0-74471 GCF_009795865.1 Gilliamella sp. Pas-s27 | reverse complement strand
TGGTGCGAAGGGGCTAGTATAAATCACCTTTCTACTTTCTTCACTCCACCGTGTTTAAAATTGCACTTCATGTTTGAATCCAGGAAATAACCTTAAAAAACAAATTATTATTTGTTTTATTTTTGATTAAACACATTAAGCTCATCTAATGTATTGATATTACTAAAACAAACTGCTTTATCACTAAAATCAACCGATTTAGCACTAATTTGTTCTAAAAACAGCATCAATTTACGTCCGCCTTGTTCCAAATAAGCTTGTAACTGTAAAATAATCATTTTATGAATAAGCAAGATAGTTGGATGGTGGTGTTGTCCATCATGTGGATAAATAGCATTATTATTTGCCGTATAAACCGCTAAACGGTCAATTAAGTCGTCGGGCAAAAAAGGGGTGTCACAACTGACAAACAAGTTCCAGTCGGTTTGGCTGCGTAATAAGCCACTGTAAACCCCTGATAACGGCCCACAAAATCCCGCTAGATCATCACTAAACACGGGGTACCCTGCTTTTTGATATTGTTGAATATGGCGATTACAATTAATCATAATGGCGTTAACGTGCGGTTTTATGCGGTCAATGACATGTTGATAGAGTGGTTTTTGATGTAATAATAACAGTCCTTTGTCGTTGCCATTCATGCGGGTACTTTTACCACCGGCTAGAATGATTGCAGTAATAGAGGGTTTTTCCATAAATTATTTCTCTTTTACGTTGCGAAAAAACAAAATAACATTACTATATAGCAAAGTTATTGCAAGTCGTAGCATATCATTTTTTTATGATTGCTTATTTATCATTATCTTCTACAGGTTTGAAGATCTACTAAAGGTAACAATTATGAAATGTCATCGTATTGATGAAGTAATGGAATTATTACAATCTGCTTGGGAAGGTGATTCTGACCTTAACTTATTACAATTTTTAGCTAAATTGTCTCAAGAAGCGGGGTTTGAAGGTGAGTTAAAAGACTTGAGTGACGATATTTTAATTTATCATTTAAAAATGCGTGGCTCTGATAAGAATGAAGTAATTCCAGGGCTAAAAAAAGATTATGAAGAAGATTTTAAATCTGCATTATTAAAAGCGCGCGGAATTATAAAAGAATAAGGAGAACTATTAATATGAAAAAAACACTTATTGCAATGAGCGTCTTACTTTCTTCTGTAAGTTGTTTTGCAGATGAAGGAAATACAACAACCAAAGCTGAAGCATCACAAGCGGTTACTGCAAATACTCAAGCGCCGATTGAATTAGATAAACAATATATCGTGTTGCCAACTAATCCATCACCCGATAAAGAAGTTATTGAGTTCTTTTCATTTAATTGTCCTAGCTGTTTTAAATTTGAAGTTCAAAATCAAGGTCCGCAAACGATTAGTAAGGCTTTACCAGAAGGCGTTAAGTTTAAACGCTACCATTTAGAGAACTTTGGACCATTAGCGAAAGATCTTGCGCAAGCATGGGCGGTGGCTAATGTGCTTGGTATTCAAGATAAGGCGTCTGATGCGCTTTATACTGCCATTCAAAAAGATAAAACCATAAAAACAGCTGATGATATTAAAGCTGTTTTTGAAAAATTAGGGGTTAGTGGTGACGTTTTTGATAAAACAAAAGATGGTTTTTTAGTTAAAGCATTTATGGTACAGCAAGCTGATGCGATTAAAGAGATGAAACCAGAATCTATCCCTACTGTTGTTGTGAATCGTAAGTTTTATATTGTGCCAAATGCGCTTGATATGACTAGTGATAATACTTTTGTTAATGATTATGCACGAGTGACTGCATTTGTAGCAGGTTTAGATCCTAACGCAAAAATGGTTAAAAAGGCAGATTCTGATAAAAAATAGTACCAGTAGCAATAATTAGCCTAAGTTAGTTATTTGGTTTTAATGTTTAAATCCCTTTGCTCAATATTATGATGCAAAGGGATTTTTTTATGTTTAGGATTTTGGTGGTTATTCTCGTTCTAATGCATAAATTGGGTCGAGTTTGGCTGCTCGTCTAGCAGGGAAATAGCCAAAAATGATACCAATTATGCTTGAGAAGCTAAATGCTGCAATAATTGATATTGCTGAAAAACTCATTGCAAATGATGTGACAACGGTATTAAAAATAAATCCGATGGCAAATGAAAGTAGAATGCCTATTGTGCCACCGATTAAACACACTAATATGGCTTCAATCAAAAATTGTTGTAATATGTCACTTGAACGTGCGCCAACAGCCATGCGTACACCAATTTCGCGCGTTCTTTCGGTGACTGATACTAGCATAATGTTCATTACACCAATCCCTCCAACAATAAGCGAAATTAGCGCAATAGCTGAAACCAATAGTGTCATGACCCAAGCTGATGAGTTGATTGTTTCTCGTATGTTGTCTGAGTTAAAGATGAAGAAGTCTTTTGTACCATGACGTTTAAGCATAATTTGATTAATCGCTTGCTCGGCAATGGTTAAATCAACATTATCTTTTACTCGTACTGTGATGCTTTTTAATGAAGTCTGCCCAACCATGCGGTTAGTCACGGTGGTATAAGGTAGCCAAATATTTAGGCTTTCATTACTGCCAAATCCCTGTTGTTGTTTTGTTGCAACACCAATAATCCTTACTGGCAGTTGTCCAACCATTAAAATTTTTCCAATAGGGTTTTGATTTGCAAATAGTCGTTTCACTGTGTTTTCGTCGATAACAGCATCTTGAGCTGAGGTGATAACACTTGTTTCGTCAAACGATTTGCCTTGCGAAATGTTGTAACCCCGAACAGCAAAAAACTGTTCCCCAACCCCATTGACTGTGCCCGTTACCGCTAGGTTGCCAATGCGAAAATAAACACTAGTGGCAAGATTCGGTGTTGTACTGTGTACAAAACTTTGTTGAGCAAGAAAGTCGGCATCTGATGAGCGTAGTGTGGTGATTTTGTCTGCGTTGCGGTCGCCAAAGCCTGAACCTGCATAGATTTCTAGTGTGCTGGTTCCTAATGAGTTGATGTTAGATAGAATTTTTTGCTTGGTGCCTTGCCCTAATGCAACAACTGACACGACCGATGCAATACCAATAATAATTCCTAACATTGTTAAGATGGTTCGTAATCGTTGTGAAAGCATTGATAACATTGCCATTTTAAACGCATCACGAAAACGGTAGTATTTTGCTAAGAAGTTATCTTGAGTTTTTGTTGTTTTGATTTGTTTTGCTTGGCGATTAGCATCTTGCTCAGATGGGTAATTAGGATTAATTGAATCAGAGATGATTTTTCCATCACTAATTTCAACAATTCGCTCAGCACTTTTGGCAATATTTGAATCGTGAGTGACGATAATAATTGTGTGGCCTTGCTGATGTAATTCTCGCAATATTGCCATTACTTCTAAACCACTTTTGTGGTCAAGTGCGCCAGTGGGTTCATCAGCTAAGATGATTTGCCCGCCATTAATTAAAGCTCGGCCAATACTGACACGTTGTTGTTGTCCTCCTGATAACTGGTTAGGTTTATTATGAATTTTATCGAAAAGCCCTAAACGTGTTAGTATTTCGCTTGCTTTTTTTTGCCGTTGTTCACTTGTAACACCAGCATAAATAGCAGGAATTTCGACATTTCCTTGTGCTGTTAGTGCGTTTAATAGATGATAACGTTGAAAAATGAAGCCAAAATGTTCACGTCGTAATTCGGCTTGCTCATCGGGTGACAATTCGCTGGTTGTGCGTCCGTTAATTGCGTAAGTTCCTGAGGTTGGTTTATCTAAGCAACCTAAGATGTTCATCAAAGTGGATTTCCCTGATCCCGATGTCCCAATAATCGCGACCATTTCGCCTGCATTAATTGTCAGGTTGATGTTTTTAAGAACTTGTATGGTTGAGTCTCCTGCAGGGAACTCACGAACAATGTTATCAAGTTTGATAAGGGGGATATTATTTGTCATATTAGAATCGAACCCTTGGTGCTCTTGCGTTATTACCGACTAAAGCACCATTAGCGCTGCTAACTACAATCGTATCACCTTCTTTAACTCCTGATTTTACTTCAACATTGACATTATTATCGATGCCTAGAGTGACTTCGCGCTCTTCAATTTCTTTAGATTGATTTAATAGATAAACAATAGCTTTATTATTGCCTAATTTTTTTTGAATAGCTTGAGAAGGAATGGTTAGTACATCTTTTGCTTCAGATAAAACGATATAAACTTGTGCCGTCATTGAAATTCTTAACACATGATCAGGATTGTCTACATCAAATAATCCATTGTAATAAATTGCACTTTTGGTTGTTGATGATGAACTTGATATTGCGTTTGTTTCTGTGTTAATTGATTCGGGTGCGGGTTCTATTGCTCGTAGCGTTAACCCATCAAAACGCCTATTAGGCTGGCCTAAAATAGTAAAATAAACGGGCATGCCTTTTTTAACGTCAACAACATCGGCTTCCGAAATTTGTGCTTCAATGGTCATTTTGTCGAGCTGGGCGACTTTGACAATCGTTGGTGCGCTTTGAACAGAGTTTACCGTTTGTCCTTGATTTACTGGGATAGCAACAATGACGCCATCAATCGGTGAACGAATTTTGGTATACCCTAAGTTAACTTTTGCCGTATCTACAGCAACTTGTGCTTTTACAATATCGGCATCAATTGCGGCTATATCGGCCTTAATTGCATCAAATTCTGCTTTTGCTGCATCTAAGTCGGATTGAGCACCAACCCCTTTATTGACGAGTTTTCGTTGACGTTCATAAGTTAATTGGTAGTTAACCAATCTTGCCTTTTTGGCCTCACGTTGTGCTTCTAAACTATTGAGTGAAGCTTCTGATTGTTTTAAATCATTGCTTTGTTTTAGATCATCAATCTCGGCAATCATATCACCTTGTTTTACTTCGTCACCCAATTCAACATACAGTTTTTTAATCTGACCAGAAACCTGTGCACCAACACTAACTTGTTTAAAGGCACTAATTGTGCCATCAGCAAGAACTGTTTTTTCAACATTACTTTTCGTTACAGGCGCTGTAATATAATTTATTGTGGGGGTTGAATTAGATGTGATTAAGTATGCAATATAAATAATTGCAAAAATGATGGTGACTATAAATAGATATTTTATTTTTATCAATTTTAACAATGTTTTCATCCTTTTATGTTCTTATTGTTATTTTAACATTCTATCGTAACAAACTAAATGTTATTGATAATTATTCTTAATAAAATGTAATGATTATGAAAATTTAACTCACATACGTTATCACTTTTATGCTAAAAAAAAGGTTGCCAAAAACTTTTTACAAATAATTGTGTTGCTCAACAAGCAATACGCCGATCCTTATTCGGATTTATTGTTGATTGCGCTATAATGTCATAAATTTTTTGTAGTTGATAAAGATAATAAGGCAATGGCGTTAAAAATAACCAATAAATGTATTAATTGTGATATGTGTGAACCAGAATGCCCAAATGAGGCTATTTCAATGGGGTTTGATACATACGAAATTGATCCCAATAAATGTACCGAATGTGTGGGTTATTATGATCATTCGACTTGTCAGCGTGTTTGTCCAATTCAAAATGCGATTATTGCTGATCCTGAACATATAGAAACGCCAGATCAGCTACTGGCAAAATTTGAATTACTTAAACGTTCTTTTTAGCTTAGTTTGATTTAACGTCAATACGTAATTCTTTTGGAATTTCAAAGGTAATGTTTTCTAAAATCCCATCCGTTTCGATTAACGAGGTGCAACCCAAATTTTTTAAGTGTTCGATCACGTCTTGCACTAAAATATCCGGAGCAGAAGCCCCTGCTGTGACGCCTATTGTTCTAGCGTTAGTTAACCAATTATGATCAATGTCTGAAGCAAAATCAATCAAGTAAGCCTGTTTGCTGTTGCGTCTTGCGAGTTCAGCTAATCGATTTGAATTTGATGAGTTTTTAGATCCTACCACTAATACAACATCGGCTTGCGCTGATAATTGTTTTACCGCTTGTTGACGATTCGTTGTAGCATAGCAGATGTCGTTTTTACGAGGGCTACGTATATTGGGAAAGCGTTCTTTTAAAGCAGCAATAATTTCGGCTGTATCATCAACTGATAACGTGGTTTGAGTGGTAAAACAGAGGTGATTTTCGTTTTTTATTTGTAGTTTTTTTACATCGTCAATAGATTCAATTAAATAGATACCACCTTCAGGGTTGTTATATTGCCCCATCGTGCCATCGACTTCGATATGGCCTGCATGACCAATTAAGATGACTTCTTCACCACGATAACTTGAACGAGCAACTTCCATATGGACCTTAGTAACTAATGGACAAGTGGCATCAAACACACGCAGTTGGCGTTGTTTTGCTTCTTCTCGAACTGCTTTTGATACTCCGTGGGCGGAAAAGATTAAAATAGTATTGTCTGGGACTTCTTTTATATCTTCAATAAAAATGGCCCCAAGTTGTTTTAATCGATTGACGACGTAGCGATTATGAACAACTTCATGGCGTACATAAACGGGTGCACCAAAAAGTTCTAGTGCACGTTCAACAATGGTAATAGCACGATCAACACCTGCGCAAAAACCACGCGGATTGGCCAAAATAATTTGCATGCTATGCCGCCGCCTTTTTGGATTTTTTATAGCTACAGAGAATAAATAATCCAATACCTACACAAATAGCACAGTCAGCGATATTAAAGGTTGGATAGTGCCAATCACCAAAATTAACATCAAGGAAGTCAATAACAAATCCATGGTAAAGGCGGTCAAATAAATTACCCAATGCCCCACCTAGAATGAGTGATAAAGAAAAATTCTCTAATTTTTGTTGGCGAGTATTTCGGTATAACATATGCAAAATTACTGCGCTGATAATCAAGGCAAGAATGGCAAGCATTGTACGTTGGCCTTCAAAGATGCTAAAAGCTGCGCCAATATTACGCACATAAGTAATTGAGAAGAAAGGTAAAAGGTTTACTGATTCAAATAGAAAGAAGTTATTTATGATCCAAAATTTACTTGCAATATCTATAACAAAAACAACCATTGCGAATGGTAACCAGTAAAGTCCATGATCTTTTTTCATATAAGTTCGTGCTCATTATTATATTTCCGCCGACAAATTGCCGGCGGAAAGTGGGAATATTTTTTATAGCGCTAAATTTTAGCGCTATTATCTGTTTGATTTTTATTATGCAAAATGTCTAACTTCGCCATTGCCGTGAATGTTTTGTTCACAACGTTTACATAAATGCGTTGTTGGTTCATTGTCTGTTGTATAGTGCCAGCAACGAGGACATTTATCACCTTGCGCTTTTGCTAGCTCAATTTTAAGACCTTGAATATCACTTTGTACGGCATTTTCTGGCGCGGTTTGTAACGGTTTTACACTCGCTTGTGAGGTGAGTAAAACAAAACGTAATTCGTTTTCTAATTTAGTTAATGCGGTAGTAATCGCTTCATCAGCATAAAGCGTAACAGCTGCTTCAAGCGCACCACCGATCACTTTATCATTACGCCCTTGTTCTAGGACTTTATTTACTTCACTTCGAATCGCCAAAATTTGTGACCAATATTCGCTATTTAATGCTTCGCTATCTGACAATGTAAATAGTGAGCCATACCATTCGTCTTCAAACACAAATTCTGATTTTTGTGAATTAGGTAGATATTGCCAAATTTCATGGGCAGTAAATGATAAAATAGGTGCAATCCAACGAACTAATGCCTGTGCAATATGGTATAACGCTGTTTGACAACTGTGACGTGCGATACTATCGCTTTTTGCTGTGTATTGGCGATCTTTAATGATATCTAAATAGAACGATCCCATTTCGATTGAGCAAAATTGCATAATACGTTGTACGACTTTATGGAAATCATAATTTTCATAAGCTTGAACGATTTGCTCTTGTGCTTCTTTTGCCATACTAACCGCCCAGCGATCAAGGACAACCATATCTTCTGGTTTTACCATATCTTTAACAGGATCAAAGCCATTTAAATTTGCTAGCAAAAAGCGTGCAGTATTACGAATACGACGATAACTATCGGCTGAACGTTTGATGATTTCATCAGAATAGTTCATTTCGCCAGAATAGTCTGTTGAGGCAATCCATAAACGTAAAATATCAGCACCAAGTTTATTCATTACATCTTGTGGAGTAACGATATTTCCCAGCGATTTTGACATCTTACGCCCTTGTCCATCGACAACAAAACCGTGAGTTAATACTTGTTTGTAAGGTGCTTTGTTATCAATTGCTGTTGATAACATTAATGAAGACATAAACCAACCGCGGTGTTGATCTGATCCTTCTAAGTACATGTCAGCTTCGTGTCCTTCAAATTCAGGTCGAACACGAACCACTGATGAAAATGTCGATCCCGAATCAAACCAAACATCTAGCGTGTCAGGCACTTTGCGATAATTTTCAGCATCAGAACCAAGCAGATCTTTTATATCGGCATCCCACCATGCTTGAATACCTTTTTGCTCCACTAATTTAGCAACTTTTTCAACTAGTTCTAGCGTATTTGGGTGTAGTTCTTCGGTCTCTTTATGGACAAATAGCGTCATCGGAACGCCCCATGTGCGTTGTCGAGAAATACACCAATCAGGGCGATTTGCTACCATGGTTTCAATTCGAGCTTGTCCCCAATCAGGGATCCATCGAACTTGTTTAATCTCTTTTAATGATTGCGTCCTTAAACCTTGTTTATCCATGCTGATAAACCATTGTGGTGTTGCACGATAAATCACGGGTGTTTTATGTCGCCAACAACATGGATAACTGTGTTCGATATTTTCAAAGTGTAGTAATGCGTTATGTTCTTTTAGTATTTCAACTACCACTTTATTGGCTTTGAATACAAATAGACCATCTAACCCTGCGCCAGTTCCCGGCAAGTAGCAACCATTACCACCAACTGGATTTGCGACTTCTAACCCATATTTTTGACCTACCATAAAGTCTTCCGTACCATGACCCGGTGCGGTGTGCACTGCACCAGTACCCGCATCAATTGTGACGTGATCGCCAAGTACAATAGGTTCATCAAAATCAAGGAATGGGTGTTTGAAGCGTAATAATTCAAGCGCATCACCTTGGCAACTGCCTAAGATTTTCCAATCACTGATATTTGCACGTTTCATTACCGCTTCAACTAAATCAGCAGCTAAAATTAAGCACTCTTTATCATTGATTTGAACTAATTGATATTCAAAATCAGCATTTAAAGCAATCCCTCGGCTAGCAGGTAATGTCCAAGGGGTTGTTGTCCAAATAACGGCATAAATAGTTAAGTTTGTTGTGATACCAAATTTGCTAGCTACGGCTTGATTGTCAACCGCTTTAAATTTCACATCAATGGCTGGCGATGATTTGTCATAGTATTCCACTTCGGCTTCGGCCAATGATGACATACAATCGGTACACCAATAGACAGGTTTAGCACCTTTCACTAAGTGGCCATTTTTAATCACTTTACCTAAAGCGCGAATAATATTGGCTTCGGTATCATAATTCATTGTAAGGTAAGGGTTTTGCCAATCACCAAGCACACCCATGCGAATAAAATCAGCTTTTTGTAGTTCAACTTGTGAAGCTGCATAATCGCGGCAGATTTGACGAAACTCAGCAGGTGTTACTTTTACGCCTGGTTTACCAACTTGCTCTTCTACTTTTTGCTCAATAGGTAAACCATGACAATCCCATCCTGGAATATACGGGGAATCATAACCACTTAAGCTTTTTGATTTGATAATAATATCTTTGATTATTTTATTAACTGCATGACCTATATGAAGTTTGCCGTTTGCATAAGGAGGACCATCATGCAAAATAAAGGCTTTTTTGCCTTTTTTCACTTGTCGGATCTTTTGATAAAGCGCTTTATCGTACCAGTGTTGCAACATAGCCGGTTCACGTTTAGCAAGGTCACCTCGCATCGGGAATCCAGTTTCCGGTAAATTCAATGTGTTTTTATAGTCTGTCATGCTGATTTATTCCAGTTAATTTTGTTGATACTACTTTTTAATTAGTTAATTGTGCACTGATCTTTTTCGCAGTGCAAACATCTCGTGCAATTTGTTGCTTTAAATCGGCTAATGAATTAAATTTTTTTTCGTCGCGTAATTTTTGCGCGAATTTTACGTCTAAATATTGTCCATAAATATCGCCCGAAAAGTCAAATAGATTCACTTCTAAAATGGCTGTTTTTCCATGAATAGTTGGTCTTATGCCAATGTTAGCAATGCCGTGATAATGTTGATTATTACAGATATTTTTAACTTTAACAAAATAGACACCTTGTAATGCCGGTTTTTTGCGATGTAAGTGGATGTTAGCGGTTGGAAATCCCAATTGCCTTGCTAAAGCATTACCATGTACTACTCGGCCTTGAATTGTATAATTTCGTCCTAAAAGACAATGTGCTAATTCAAAGTCGTTATTTAATAGTGCTTGGCGTACGGCTGTGCTACTAATTCGTAAGTTATTCCAAACAAATGTCGGCATGCTTTCAACGGCAAATCCGTTATTATGCGCATATCGCTGTAGCAGATTAATATCTCCTTGCCGTTTAAATCCAAATCGAAAATCATCGCCAATAACAATATATTTAGCTTGCAGTTTGTTAATTAACCAATCTTGGATAAAACTGTCAGCAGGCATATTGGCAAAAGTTTGGGTAAACGGAATTACAATAATGTAGTCGATACCTAATTTTTCAATAAAAATGACTTTTTCTTGAAATGACGTTAGTCGTGATGGTGCATTATCAGGGGTAAAAAACTCTAATGGTTGCGGTTCAAATAGCATTACTACCGTTGGTAAATTTAGATTTTTACCTTGTTTAATTAGATGGTTGATCAGTTGTTGGTGCCCTAAATGCACACCATCAAAATTCCCCAATGTTAAAACACATTGAGAAAACTGATTTTTAAAATTTGCTATACCGCGGATAATCTTCATGAAAACAATGTTATTTATACTAAATAGCCAAGAATTATACCAATCTTTCTTGAAGATGCACGCAATATAAAACAGCTTTTTTGCGCTAAATATTTTGTTTTCGTGATAGCTAAAACCAAAGTGGTAGAACTGTGCTTGCCGTGCGGCTAATATCAAATATCAAATAACTAATAATGGTTTAAAGCACGTAAAAACTCTTGTCTTGTGCTAGGGTTGGTTTTAAATCCACCGCCCAAGGCTGTTGTTGTTGTCATGCTACTTGAGTCTTTAATACCTCTTGCTTTTACGCAATAGTGGGTTGCGTCAATTGAAACGGCAACATTAACCGTTCCGAGTAAAGTTTGTAGGGCAACTAAAATTTGCTGAGTTAACCTTTCTTGTACTTGTGGTCGTTGTGAAAAGAACTCAACAATACGATTGATTTTAGATAATCCTATCACTTTATCTTTCGGAATATAAGAAACCGTTGCTTTGCCATCGATAGTGACAAAATGATGCTCACAAACACTGGTTAAAGTAATGTCTCGAACGGTTATCATTTCGTCTACTTGCATTTTGTTTTCGATTAACGTGATTTTGGGGAAATTTTCATAATAAAGACCAGAAAAGATCTCATCGACATACATTTTTGATACTCGGTGCGGGGTCTCAGCCAAGCTGTCATCAGTCAAATCAAGTTCCATGAGCTTCATAATTTCACGAAAATGAGCTTCAATTTTGCTTTTACGCTCGTGATTATCCATTGCTAAACGACAGGATGGGGTTTCAAGGTTTTTAGCAGCGAGTGCTTCTTTAACTTTTTGCGCGGCAAGACTTAATTCGCTCATTATTAAATACTCAGACGAAAATTGATGAAATATTATATAACAGTTGTAAAGCAATATACAGTTTTTTACTGTTCGTCTTATATTGAAACATATCGTAACTTGAAACTTCTTTACACTATATTATTAGTGATGATAAGAATATTATGGCTAATTAGGTTATACTGTACGTCATCGTGTTGAATAATGATTGAGTAACTATGATGTCAAACAAAACGCCGATTATCTTAATTGATGGATCATCTTATCTTTACCGTGCTTTTTTTGCTTGTCCGCCGTTAACTAATGCCAAAGGTGAACCAACAGGGGCTATTTTTGGTGTGACTAATATGATTCGCAGTTTAATTAATCAATACAATCCTTCACATGTTGCTGTGGTTTTTGATGCCAAAGGTGGATCTTTTCGTAACGAGATTTATCCAGAATACAAAGCAACGCGAGAGGCAATGCCTGAAAACCTTCGCCCACAAATTGAACCCATTCATGCTATTTTAAAAGCTATGGGCTTACCGCTACTTTGCATTGAAGGCGTTGAGGCTGATGATGTAATTGGGACATTAGCTAGACAAGCAGAAAAGGAAAACCTTGATGTATTAATTAGCACTGGTGATAAAGATATGGCGCAATTGGTGAGCGATAAAATTACACTAATTAATACTATGAATAATACGGTACTTGATCCTCAAGGGGTCATAAATAAATTTGGTGTGCCACCTGAAAAGATTATTGATTATTTGGCTTTAAGAGGCGATTCATCCGATAACATACCAGGCGTGCCTGGTATTGGTGAAAAAACCGCTCAGAGCTTATTAGCTGAGTTTGATAACATAAAAGATATTTATAATCGTTTAGATGATATTGAAAAATTATCAATCCGAGGTGCAAAATCATTAAAACAAAAATTAATTGATAATCAAAAAGAAGCTGAACTTTCTTATTTACTGGCGACAATTAAAACCGATGTTAAATTAGATTTTACTAATGAACAACTAATGGTGAGTGATATTGACTTCAATGCACTTGCTGAATTATTTGATAATTACGGATTTCATCGTTGGCAAAAAGAGCTAGTAACTGGCAAATTTTTAAAACAGTTATCGCCGGTTGAGATTAAAGATGATATGTCTTTTGTTGCTCAAGATGATAAAACATTACTAGAAAATAAAGAAATAGATTATCAATGCATTTTAACTCATGAACAACTAGAACATTGGGTTGATAATTTAAAAAATAGTCAACAATTTGCTTTTGATACCGAAACAAACAGCGTTGATCATGTGCATGCCAAATTGGTGGGGATTTCATTCAGTATTAAACCTCATCAAGCTGCTTATATACCGCTTTCTCACCACTACTTAGGGGTTCCTAAACAATTATCGATTGATGAGGTTTTAACAAAACTAAAACCTGTGCTTGAAGACCCTGCAATAAAAAAAATAGCCCAAAACGCCAAATTTGATTACAGTGTGTTTGCCAATTATGGTATAACCGTGCAAGGTATTGCGTTTGATACGATGCTAGAATCGTATGTATTAAATAGCACAGAACGTCACGATATGGATAGTATGGCTAAACGTTATTTAAATCATAAAACGATTACTTATGATGAGCTGACTAAAATTGATAAAAAGCAGTTTTCTATCGATGAAATTGAGGTAGAAAAAACCACACAATATGCAGCTGAAGATGCTGATATTACTTTTCAATTGCATAATAAATTATGGTCAACACTTGAAAAAAATGAAAAATTAACCAAACTATTTTCTGATATAGAAATGCCATTAGCAATTGTGCTTGCTGAAATGGAAAGGACAGGCGTGCTTGTTGATGCTAAATTACTTAATGAATATTCTCAAGAAATTAGACAACAATTACAAGAAACTGAAGCACAATTGCAATTATTTGCTGGCGAAAAATTTAATCCTGCATCACCCAAGCAGATTCAAGCGATTTTATTTGATAAACATCAATTACCTGTTTTAAAAAAGACGCCTAAAGGTGATCCTTCAACGAGTGAAGAAGTGTTAAGCGAGCTGGCTAATGAGTATGTATTACCAAAAATGATTTTGTTTCATCGTGGATTGGCAAAACTTAAAAATACCTATACCGATAAATTACCGTTAATGATTAGTTCAAAAGATGGGCGAATTCACACTAATTATAACCAGATTGGTACTATAACTGGTCGGTTGTCATCAAATGATCCTAATTTGCAAAATATTCCAGTTCGTAACGTAGAAGGGCGCCGAATTCGCCAAGCTTTTATTGCGCCAAAAAGCTATAAGATTATTTCGGCCGACTATTCACAAATTGAATTGCGTATTATGGCGCATTTATCACAAGATAAAAGTTTACTTAACGCTTTTGCTAACGATAAAGATATTCACCGTGTAACCGCTAGCGAAATTTTAGATAAATCTGAATCTGAAGTTACTTCAGAAGAGCGAAGACGAGCTAAAGCCGTCAATTTTGGTTTGATTTATGGAATGAGCGCTTTTGGTTTATCTAAACAAATTAATGTATCTCGTAAAGAAGCTCAGTTTTATATTGACCGTTATTTTGAACGTTATCCCGGTGTTCAACAATATATGGAAGAGACTCGTCAGCTGGCTGCTGAGCAAGGTTATGTTGAAACCTTATCTGGGCGTCGTTTATATTTATCAAAAATCACCTCAACCAATGGTCTTGAGCGTCGAGGTGCTGAGCGAGCAGCAATTAATGCACCAATGCAAGGTACGGCCGCTGATATTATTAAAACAGCGATGATTAAAGTAAACCAATGGATAAAAAGCTTACCTGTTGGTCATATTAGAATGGTTATGCAAGTTCACGATGAACTAGTCTTTGAAGTAAAAGAAGAACTTATTGAGCAGTATTGCACTGAAATTAAATCAATCATGGAAAATTGTTATCAACTATCTGTACCATTAAAAGTGGATGTCGGGGTGGGTAATAATTGGGATGAAGCCCATTAATCATACTAAATCAGTACTAAATAAATCAGCCTTAAATAATAACTCAAGGCTGATTTTCTATTTAAATACATACTTTTCTGAATTTTTTTACAAATTATATATTAACTTTCTAACATGAATCGAACTATTGCCGAAACCTTTAGGCATGTTAGAATAAGCAACTAAAATGAATGAATATCAAAATGTTATTCTGTTGATTAATATTGTCGAATTAAAAAGGAGCGCAAATCACTGCTTTGCGGTATCAGCCTCGTTTCTGTTTTTATTAGGATTATTTCATGAAAATTAAAACCCGTTTTGCGCCTAGTCCAACTGGCTATTTGCATGTAGGCGGTGCACGAACTGCACTTTATTCTTGGTTATATACTCGTCATGCAAAAGGCTCGTTTGTACTTCGCATTGAAGATACTGATCTTGAACGTTCAACGCCTGAAGCAATTGAGGCAATCATGGAAGGGATGAATTGGTTAAAATTATCATGGGATGAAGGACCTTATTATCAAACTAAACGTTTCGATCGCTATAATCAAGTCATTGATGAAATGTTAGCTAAAGGTACTGCTTATCGTTGTTACTGTTCCAAAGATCGTCTTGAAAAATTGCGTGAAGAACAAATGGCGAAAGGCGAAAAAGCTCGTTACGATGGGCATTGTCGTTGTGATGCTGTACAAAAACAGCACTCACATAATGAGCCTCATGTTGTACGGTTTGCTAATCCAATTGATGGTGTTGTGATTTTCAATGATTTAATTCGTGGGCCGATTGAAATCGCTAATAAAGAGCTTGATGATCTTATCATTCGTCGTACTGATGGTTCGCCAACTTATAATTTTTGCGTTGTTGTCGATGATTGGGATATGGAAATTACTCATGTAATTCGTGGCGAGGATCATATTAATAATACACCTCGTCAAATTAATATCTTAAAAGCCTTAGGTGCACCATTGCCTGAATATGGACATGTATCAATGATTTTAGGTGATGATGGGCAAAAATTATCTAAACGTCATGGGGCGGTTAGTGTAATGCAATACCGTGATGATGGTTATTTACCTGAAGCATTGCTTAATTATTTGGTTCGTTTAGGATGGTCTCATGGTGATCAAGAAATATTTTCTGTTCCTGAAATGATTAGCTATTTTTCATTAGATGCCGTGAGTAAATCAGCAAGTGCCTTTAATACCGAAAAACTACTTTGGTTAAATCACCATTATATTAATCATTTAGATGCAGATTATGTGGCTCAACATTTAGTTTGGCACATGAATCAGCAAGGTTATGATTTAGCAAAAGGTCCAGATCTGATTACTATCATTAAGTTATTTGGTGAGCGTTGTAAAACGCTTAAAGAGATAGCCGAATCATGTTCTTATTGCTATCAAGATTTTGATGATTTTGACGCCGATGCAGCTAAAAAACATTTACGCCCAGTTGCCAAAGAGCCATTAGAAACAATTAGAGCAAAAATTGAAGCTATTGCTCATTTTGATTGGCAAATTGATAAAATTCACCATGCTATTGAGGCAACAGCAGCCGAGCTTAATATTGGTATGGGTAAAATAGGAATGCCATTGCGTGTTGCGGTAACAGGTATCGGACAGTCTCCATCGGTTGATGCTACTGTTTTTGCAGTTGGTAAAGCCCGCACACTTGTTCGAATTGATAAAGCACTAGCTTATATTGCCCAACGAGAACAAGCGTAATAAGAGCAGTATCATTTTATTGCCGGATAATACAGTAATCCGGCAATACCCGTCCTTTGCTTAGTTGAGAGTTTAGATATGGCTCGCTTAAAAAAACGCTATTGGATTTTACTCAGTATTGTACTCCTCATTATGTTATTGAGCTTATGTGTATGGCAATATTGGCTATCATTTAAGGATAAATATCATCTATCGACAGATTGGCATGGCATCAGTGTGAGCTTTGATGGCTTATCTATTGATGAAATAACTGTTTCTCAACCATCGCAATACTCACTAACAGCAAAAAATTTACTGATTTCATTGTCACTGTTATCGGCCGATGAACTGGATATTTACTGGCAATCAGACGATAAAACAGTCATAGATACTACTCAAAAAGAAGTGGCTGAAACGCGTGATCAAAACCTTAATCAGGACATTGACCAAGCTGGTGATGATGCGTCATCCATTTCGACGATACTTTACTGGTTACCATCAAAAATTCATGTTGATTCGTTAAAGTTTTATTCACAAAATAACGAGCAATTTAACGTAAAAATTGATATCACCAAACAACAAGATGTAATACAGTTGGTCATGTCAACTAATAGCCAATATGTTGCAAAACTGTCGGCTAATTTACAATTTAATACGACAGTTAATACAACTGTTAATACAACTGTTAATACAACTGTTAATACAACAGAGCCACGTATTGATATACAAAATGGACTTTTTACCACAACGGTAAACCAATTTGGTATTGAAAATGGGCAACTAATTTTACCTTTCAGTGGTTGGATTAACCGTAAACGGTTAAGTTTATCCAGTTTAGATAATGCCTCTATTAGTTTAGCTAAAGCGAATTTTTCTGATGATCTTATCTTAGCTAATTCATCTGGGAATTTAACCTTTCAAGTTGAATCGGCCATTCCATTTGACAACAATCAATTATCTGCCACAACACAGCTTGTTATTAATAAACTCAATGGTATTTATAAAACCAGCGAAATAAAATCTGCGACAGGTAATATTAATTTTGTTGTGAAGAATAATCAGTTTACTATTTCGAGTCCAGCGTTGAATATACAAGAAGTCAACATGGGGTTATCTCTTGAAAAGATCAAATTAGCTGGGGACTATTTTGCTTCAATTAATGCCCCCGATAAAGGAATCATTAGCTGGACTAAAGCCCAAGCGAGTATTTTTTCTGGTCTTATTTTTCTTGATAAAAGCAAGTTGAATTTGGCGAAATTACCTCAACAATTAAATTTAAAGATAAAACAGATACAATTAAAAGATATCTTTACTCAATATCCAGCAGAAGGGTTAGCTGGCAGTGGCGCGATCGATGGTAACTTACCGATTACATTATTGGCTAACAAGAAAAAAGGTGGCACAATCATCGAGCCGGTTATAAAAAAAGGTCAATTAACTACCACTCAAGATGGATATTTACAATTTGAAAACTCAGCGCTTAAAAGTTACGTACAAAGTAACCCAAACATGAAAATACTCGCTGATATTATTAAAAATTTTCATTATACTAAACTATCAGGAACTGTCGATTATGCCAATGACATTGCCAAACTAGGATTAAATATTCAAGGAAGCAATTTAGATGTTGAAAATGGCAAAGCAGTTAATTTAAATATCAATCTTGAAGAAAATATCACTAAATTACTTATGAGTTTACAGCTATCTGATCAAGTTAGTGAACCTATTCGTAAACGTATTGAAGCACATTTAAAAAGGAAATCTTCAAAATAAGAGGTTATTTTATGGTACGAAATGTTATGGTAATGATGGTATTAGTAGGAACGTTACTTGGATGTTCACCTACTGTCAAAGTTCAAGCACCGAGCGAACCGATTAATATCAATTTGAATGTTAAAATAGACCATGAAATTAATATTAAGGTTGATAAAGCGTTAGATAATATCATCAATAAATCAGGATTATATTAGATTGATCGGTTTGATTGTGTAACACAAAATACTCGGTATTAAAAATTTTTGTTATTCATATTTAAATTAATAAAATATGATGTACTTATTAAGGAGTTTATTATGACTGTCTCTAAAAAAGCAATAATAGCATTATTATCAACTGTTTTATCCTTTTCTGCATTTGCATTAAATCTAGAACAAGCGATGGGTTCATTAAGCCAAGCTAAAGCGCAAGGTATTGTTGGTGAACAAGCTGATGGCTATTTAGGTGTAGTAAAAAACGAAGGTAATGCTACCGAAATTGCACAGCTTATTAATCAGGCCCGTAAAGAACAGTATCAAAAAGTATCAGTCGAAAGTAATGTTCCTTTAAGTGAAGTAGAAAAAAAAGCAGGCATTAAAGCGCAAGAAAAGACCCCAACAGGGCAATATATCAAGCGACAAGGTCAATGGTTAAAAAAATAATTAACGCTTTTATTGTGTATTAATAATGTGTATGCTGTTTGTTTAAATATTTATTCATAATATTTTTTAGATTGAATAAAAATAAAAAATGGTATGAAATTTTTATCTAATTAGTTTTTACTTGTAACAGTATCGCTTATGCGATTTAAAATGGAGAAAATCAATGTGTTCGATTTTAGGTATTCTTGATATTAAATCAGATCCAGAACAACTACGAACAAAAGCATTAGAGCTATCATGCCTACAACGTCATCGTGGTCCTGATTGGTCTGGTATTTTTGCTTCTGATAAAGCTATTCTTGCTCATGAACGTTTATCAATTGTAGATGTTAATACAGGATCTCAGCCGCTTTATAATAAAGATAAAACATTAGTTTTAGCAGTAAATGGCGAAATTTATAATCATCAAGAACTCCGAAATCAGTACAAAGATCGTTATGAATTTCAAACAGGATCTGACTGTGAAGTGATTCTAGCTTTATATCAAGAAAAGGGTATAGACTGTCTTGATGAATTACAAGGTATGTTTGCATTTATCCTTTATGATATCAACAAAGGTACCTATTTTATTGGTCGTGACCATATTGGTATTATTCCAATGTATACTGGTCATGATGAAAACGGCACATTTTATGTTGCATCTGAAATGAAAGCTTTAGTCCCTGTTTGTAAAACAATTGAGGCATTCCCTCCTGGGTGTTACCTATCTAGTACTGAAGGTGAAATCAAAACCTACTACAAACGTGACTGGATGGATTATGACAACGTTAAAGATAACAAAACTGATATCAATGAGCTTCGCGTTGCGTTAGAAGAGTCAGTAAAAAGTCATTTAATGTCTGACGTGCCTTATGGCGTTTTATTATCCGGTGGCCTTGATTCTTCGGTTATTTCAGCCATTACTAAAAAATTCTCAGCGCGCCGTGTTGAAGATCATGAAAAATCAGAAGCATGGTGGCCACAGTTGCATTCGTTTGCTGTCGGTTTAAAAGGTGCACCTGATCTTAAAGCTGCACAAGCGGTCGCCGATCATCTAGGTACAGTTCATCACGAAATTAACTTTACCATTCAAGAAGGTATTGATGCAATTCGTGATGTGATTTATTTCATTGAAACTTATGATGTCACCACCATCAGGGCTTCAACACCAATGTATTTAATGGCTCGTAAGATTAAAGCGATGGGTATTAAAATGGTGCTTTCTGGTGAGGGTGCTGACGAAGTGTTTGGTGGCTACCTCTATTTCCACAAAGCCCCAAATGCCAAGGAATTCCATGAAGAAACTGTACGCAAATTAGCAGCGTTACATATGTATGATTGTGCGCGTGCAAATAAAGCGATGGCGGCATGGGGTGTGGAAGCTCGAGTTCCATTCCTTGATAAAAAATTCCTAGATGTTGCTATGCGTATTAATCCAAAAGATAAAATGTGTGGCAGCAATGGTAAAATGGAAAAGCATATTGTTCGTGAAGCATTTGAATCTTACTTACCTGCATCAGTTGTTTGGCGTCAAAAAGAGCAATTTTCTGATGGTGTGGGTTACAGTTGGATTGATACATTAAAAGAGATTGCGGAAAGTAAAATTACCGACCAACAATTAGAAAACGCCAAATTCCGCTTCCCATACAATACGCCAACTTCAAAAGAAGCCTATATGTATCGTGAAATTTTTGACGAATTATTCCCTGTCGAAAGTGCTGCACATTGTGTTCCAGGTGGTCCAACTGTTGCTTGTTCTACCGCTAAAGCAATTGAATGGGATGAATCGTTCAAAAACCTAAATGACCCATCTGGACGTGCGGCAGTAGGTGTGCATAATGATGCTTATAAAAAATAATTGGCTTATTGCCTAATAAAAAACGGGGATTAACCCCGTTTTTTATTATTAAAAATTCAGTTAGGTAAATTAATTAATGCGAAGCGCCTTTAGGTGCACCAATTGGTAAAATAGTACGTCCGTATTGTTCATTAAGTACTTCTGCCATGGCAAGATAAATAGCACTTGCGCCACAAATAATACCTTCAAAACCAGCGATATGGATAATACCATGGTTACCAGAAATATTACCAATAGCTAATAAAGCAAATAACACTGTCAAACTAGCAAAAACAAATTGTAAAGCACGATTTCCTTTTAGCGTACCAATAAACATAAAGCTAGTAAAAATACCCCATAAGGCAAGGAAAATACCAACAAAAGTCGCATCAGTTGGTGCTGTTGCCGGTGAAGTTGGTAAATACCAAATACCCACTAACGCAATCCAAAAGAAACCATAAGAGGTAAATGCTGTTGTACCAAAGGTATTGCCTTTTCTAAACTCTAGAATACCTGCAATCACTTGAGCAAGACCACCATAAAAAATACCCATTGATGCAATCGCCGTCATAACCGGGAAAAATCCTGCATTATGAATATTTAATAAAATTGTTGTCATACCAAATCCCATCAAACCAAGAGGGCCTGGATTTGCAAGTTTTGCTTGTTCCATAAAGATCCTATAAATTAATTTTGATAATGAAAAAGAGCGGCAATGATAAGTGTTGAAAAGGCTATAATCAAGATTTAAGAAAATTATTTTTTTGTTCCCCTTGATATTAACAATAACGTTCCCATTTATGTGAAAACAAAAACATTTCTTGTGGAATTTAAGGGCTTGAAAATTAATATTTAAGACCTATATATAAGAAATAAAATACAGGTTTTGAGGAGAATAGATTATGGGTAAAATTATTGGTATTGATTTAGGTACAACAAATTCATGTGTTGCTGTAATGGACAACGGTCAAGCAAAAGTATTAGAAAACGCAGAGGGTGATCGTACAACTCCTTCCATCATTGCTTACACACAAGATGGTGAAATCTTAGTTGGTCAACCAGCAAAACGTCAAGCAGTAACCAATCCACAAAATACATTATTTGCGATTAAACGTTTAATTGGACGTCGTTATGAAGACGCTGAAGTACAACGTGATGTTGGTATTATGCCGTATAAAATTGTAAAAGCAGACAACGGCGATGCATGGGTTGATGTTAAAGGACAAAAAATTGCTCCACCACAAATCTCAGCTGAAGTTTTAAAGAAAATGAAAAAAACAGCAGAGGATTACCTTGGCGAAGCAGTAACTGAAGCGGTTATTACTGTTCCTGCTTACTTTAACGATGCACAACGTCAAGCAACAAAAGATGCTGGTCGTATTGCGGGTTTAGAAGTTAAACGTATTATCAACGAACCAACAGCTGCAGCACTTGCTTATGGTTTAGATAAAGATGTGGGTAATCGCACTATTGCTGTGTATGACCTTGGTGGTGGTACATTTGATATTTCTATTATCGAAATAGATGATGTTGATGGCGAAAAAACATTTGAAGTACTCGCAACAAATGGTGATACTCACTTAGGTGGTGAAGATTTTGATTCACGCTTAATCAATTATTTAGTTGACGAATTTAAACGTGAACAAAACTTTGATTTGAAAAATGATCCACTTGCAATGCAACGCTTAAAAGAAGCAGCTGAAAAGGCGAAAATCGAATTATCATCAGCACAACAAACTGATATTAATTTACCTTATATCACTGCCGATGCTAGTGGTCCAAAACATCTTAATATTAAAGTGACTCGCGCTAAACTGGAATCTTTAGTTGAAGATTTAGTAAAACGCTCAATGGACCCAGTTAAAACTGCATTACAAGATGCTGGACTTTCTGTATCTGATATCAAAGATGTTATCTTAGTTGGTGGTCAAACTCGTATGCCAATGGTACAAAAAGCCGTTGCTGACTTCTTTGGTAAAGAACCACGTAAAGATGTAAACCCAGACGAAGCCGTTGCCGTTGGTGCAGCTGTACAAGGTGGTGTGCTCGGTGGTGATGTAAAAGATGTTTTATTACTTGATGTAACCCCATTATCATTAGGTATTGAAACCATGGGTGGCGTTATGACAGCCTTAATTGAGAAAAACACAACTATCCCGACAAAACATAGTCAAGTGTTCTCAACAGCTGAAGACAACCAATCAGCGGTAACGATCCACGTATTACAAGGTGAACGTAAACGTGCCAGTGATAACAAATCGCTAGGTCAATTCAACCTAGATGGCATTCAAGCAGCACCTCGTGGTATGCCACAAATTGAAGTGACTTTCGATATTGACGCTGATGGTATCTTACATGTATCAGCGAAAGACAAAAACACGGGTCGTGAACAAAATATTACTATTAAGGCTTCATCAGGTTTAAGTGAAGAAGAAATTCAAAAAATGGTTAATGATGCGGAAGCTAACGCTGATGCAGACCGTAAGTTTGAAGAACTAGCTCAAATTCGTAACCAAGCAGACCACCTTGTTCACTCAACTCGTAAACAAGTGACTGAAGCAGGTGATCAGTTATCAGCTGACGACAAAAAAGCCATTGAAGATGCAGTAAGTGCTTTAGAGGTTGCCGCTCGTGGTGAAGACAAAGCCGAAATTGAAGCAAAAATTAATGCGTTAATGGAAGCGTCTAAAAAATTGCTTGAATTAGCACAACAACAAGCTCAAGCAAGCCAAGGTGCGGGTCAATCTGCAGGTGGAAACACAGCAGCAGAAGATGACGTTGTTGATGCTGACTTCAAAGAAGTTGATGAAGATAAAAAATAATCATTAATTAATATGTTTTTTAATGCGTTATTTCAACAAATGTTAAACATATAACACATTAAACGGGCACGAGGTCACCTCAAGCCCGTTTAGTTGTTTATGAAAAGAGATAAAAATAAAGGTTAATTATGGCGAAGAAAGATTATTATGAGACATTAGGCGTAAGCAAAAATGCCAGTGAAAGTGAGATAAAAAAAGCCTATAAGCGCCTAGCAATGAAATATCACCCTGACAAAAATCAGGATAATAAAGCCGAAGCCGAAGCAAAATTTAAAGAAGTCAAAGAAGCTTATGAAATTCTAACTGATCCACAAAAGAAAGCGGCTTATGATCAATATGGCCACGCCGCTTTTGAACAAGGTCATGGTGCGGGTGCCGGTGGATTTGGAGGTTTTGGCGGATTTGGTGGTGGTTCTGCCTTTGATGATATATTCAGTGATTTCTTTGGCGGTGGTCGTGGTGGCCGACAATCATCATCTCGAGGTGCAGATTTACAATACAATATCACACTAACACTAGAAGAAGCCGCATCAGGTGTTGAAAAAGAAATCAAGGTCCCAACTTGGGTAACGTGTAATACTTGCCATGGTCAAGGCACAGAAAAGGCTTCTGATGTTGTAACGTGTAACACTTGCCATGGCTCTGGTGCTGTTCAAATGCGACAAGGTTTTTTTGCAGTACAACAAGAGTGCCCAACTTGTCATGGACGTGGTAAAGTTGTAAAAAATCCATGTAAAAAATGTCATGGTGAAGGAAGAGTCGAAAAAACTAAAACACTTTCTGTCACGATTCCTGCCGGTGTTGATACAGGTAACCGTATTCGACTTTCTGGTGAGGGCGAAGCTGGCTTAAATGGTGCGCCAGCAGGTGATTTATATGTACAAGTACAAGTGAAATCACATGCTATTTTTGAACGTGATGGCACGAATTTACATTGCGAAATTCCAATTAACATCGTATTGGCATCGCTTGGCGGTGAAGTGGAAGTGCCAACCTTAAATGGTAAAGTTAGCTTGACTATTCCAGCAGAAACCCAAACAGGTAAAATGTTCCGCTTAAGAGGAAAAGGTATTAAATCAGTACGAAATAGTGCCGTTGGGGATCTTTATTGCCATATTGTGGTTGAAACGCCAGTGAACTTAACCAATAAACAAAAAGAGTTACTCAAAGAGCTAGGCGAAAGTTTCAAAGCCGATAAAAATGCTAAACACAGCCCCAAGGAAAAAAGCTTTTTTGACAAAGTGAAAAAGTTTTTTGGTTAACTTGATATAGCTATAGTGCGGTTGAACAGGAAAATAAATTGTTCAACTGCATACCCGCTAAACATTAAAATTCTTCTCTCTGTCACACTAAATTAAATTCTTTTAGCTAATAAAAAATTTCTATAAAAATTGGTCAGGAAAGGTGTTGATTTTATTGAAGTTTTTGTTTTTATTAAAATCAAATAGTTCTATAAAATATAGCAAGACGCTGATATTTTACAAATCATAAAAGCCACAAATAGTCTCCCTTGATAACAAACATTTAAATAACCAATACATCATTAGTTTTATTGAACTTAAAAGTTGAATGATATTTATTATCATTTTTGACTGTGTTACTATTTTTAGCTTGATAATTATTGATCAATGGGGGTTGCATGTATTTTAATTTTAGTCGTATAAAATCTTTACTCATAGTCTTATTCTTAACAACCATGAGTATTAATTGTTTTGCTAAGGATGATATTACTTTTGCCAATTCACGCGATATTCGTGATTTAAATCCTCACCTTTATTCTGGCGAAATGTGGGCACAAAATATGATTTTTGAGTCACTTATTCATTATAATGAAGATGGTACCTTTTCACCTTGGCTGGCTGAAAGCTGGGCCATTACTAACAACGGTAAAACGTATACGTTTAAGTTAAGAAAAGATGTCACTTTTAGTGATGGTGCTAAATTTGATGCCCATAGCGCAAAGCTAAACTGGGATGCCGTGCTGTCAAATAAAGTACGCCATACTTGGCTTGAAATGGTACGCCTAATTACCGAAATCAAAGCCGTAGATGATTATACTTTACAAGTTAACCTATCAGAACCTTACTACCCATTCTTGATTGAAATTGCCGTTACAAGACCAATGCGCTTTATTTCACCAAATTCTATGATTGATGGTGAAACTAAAAATGGTGTTAAATCTTATATTGGTACAGGTCCTTATATTTTAGGCGATCATAAAAAAGATCAGTATGCTATTTTTAATGAAAACCCTAACTACTGGGGCACAAAACCACAAATTAAAAAGGTCACAATGAAAGTGATTACTGATGGTCAAAGTCGTTTGATGGCGCTTGAAAAAGGTGAAATTGATCTCATTTACGGAAAAAACGTAGTTGATGCCGATTCATTTGAACGATTTACTAAAATGGATAAGTTTCAGACATTAATGTCGAAACCAATTTCGAGCCGAATCATATTAATGAATACAACAAGACCACAACTTAAAGATGCCAATGTGCGCCGAGCCATTGAGCATATCATCAGTAAAAAAGATATTTCAGAAGGTATTTTTAATGGCAGTGAAGCGCCAGCCGATACCTTAATGGCAACCAATATTCCTTATGCTAATATCGGGTTAAAACCTTATGAGTATGATACCAACTTAGCAGCACAATTACTTGATAAAGCGGGTTGGGTTAAAGTGGATGGTGAGCATTATCGTCAAAAAGAAGGGAAACCGTTCGAAATTACTCTTTACTATGATAGCAACACAGCCTCGCAAAAAACCATTGCTCAATACATGCAAAATGAATTTGAAGAAATGGGGTTAAAAATGAATATTCACGGTGAAGAAGAGCAAGGGTATCGCGATCGTCAAAAAGCTGCTGATTTCGACATGGTTTTTGATCTTTCTTGGGGGACACCTTATGATCCGCAGTCTTTTTTATCTGCAATGAAATTGCCTGTCTGGGGTGACTATATGGCGCAACAAGGCTTAGCAGAAAAGGCTAAAATTGATGCAAGTATTAGCAAAGCACTTATTTCCACCGATGAACAAGAGCGACAAGCGCTTTATCATTATGTATTTGAAACGCTCCATAACGAAGCGGTATACATTCCTTTAACTTACGAACGTAATCGTGCAATTGCAATAAAATCATTAAAAGGCATTGAATTTGCGCCGTCACAATATGATATTCCATTTGATAAAATGCATTTTTAATTGGCTAATTTGGTTTATCAAGCAATAAAAAATCTAATGATGATACTAACTCTTATTGGTATCATCATTTATTCAATTTTCACTAGCTCCAATTTATCATTTTAATCATGATGATTTTTAAGATGTTTTTTTGTTAGAGCAATCAAATGATATTTATTATCATTTGTGTTTATGCTACTATTTTAGCTTTGATAATGATAATTAATGGATTTTGTATGCATTTTAATTTTAGCTGTATAAAACGTTTATTCATTGCTTTGCTTTTAACAACCATGAGTCTTAACTGTTTTGCTAAAGATGATATTACTTTTGCAAACTTTCGTGATATTCGTGATTTGAATCCACACCTTTATGGTGGCGAAATGTGGGCGCAAAATATGCTTTATGAGTCGCTGGTTCATTACAACGAGGATGGTACCTTTTCGCCTTGGCTGGCTGAAAGCTGGACTATTACTAACAACGGCAAAACGTATACGTTTAAGTTAAGAAAAGATGTCACTTTTAGTGATGGTGCTAAATTTGATGCCCATAGCGCAAAGCTAAACTGGGATGCCGTGCTGTCAAATAAAGTACGCCATACTTGGCTTGAAATGGTACGCCTAATTACCGAAATCAAAGCTGTAGATGATTATACTTTACAAGTTAACCTATCAGAACCTTATTACCCATTCTTGATTGAAATTGCCGTTACAAGACCAATGCGCTTTATTTCACCAAATTCTATGATTGATGGCGAAACTAAAAATGGCGTTAAATCTTATATTGGTACAGGTCCTTATATTTTAGGCGATCATAAAAAAGATCAGTATGCTATTTTTAATGAAAACCCTAACTACTGGGGCACAAAACCGCAAATTAAAAAAGTCACAATGAAAGTGATCGCTGATAACCAAAGCCGTTTGATGGCGCTTGAAAAAGGTGAAATTGATCTTATTTACGGTAAAAATATGGTCGATGCTGATTCGTATGAACGATTTGCTAAAATGGATAAGTTTCAAACATTAATGTCAAAACCTGTTTCAAGCCGAATGGTTTTGATGAATACAACAAGACCACAACTTAACGATGCCAATGTGCGCCGAGCTATTGAGCATATCATCAGTAAAAAAGATGTTTCTGAAGGTATTTTTAATGGTAGTGAAGCGCCAGCCGATACCTTAATGGCAACCAATATTCCTTATGCCAATATTGGACTAAAACCCTATCAGTACGACACAAAATTAGCAGCACAACTACTTGATAAAGCGGGTTGGGTTAAAGTGGATGGTGAGCAATATCGTCAAAAAGAAGGTAAACCGTTCGAAATCACCCTTTACTATGATAGCAACACAGCTTCGCAAAAAACCATTGCTCAATATATGCAAGATGAATTTGAACAAGTTGGTTTAAAATTGAATATTCACGGTGAAGAAGAGCAAGGGTATCGCGATCGCCAAAAAGCCGGTGATTTTGATATGGTTTTTGATATTTCGTGGGGGATGCCTTATGATCCGCAGTCTTTCTTATCTGGCATGAAGTTGCCTGTTTATGGTGATTATATTGCTCAGCAAGGCTTAGCAGAAAAGGCTAAAATTGATGCAAGTATTAGCAAAGCGCTTATTTCGACGGATGAACAAGAGCGACAAGCGCTTTATCGTTATGTACTGGAAACGCTTCATAACGAAGCGGTATACATTCCTTTAACTTATGAACGTAACCGCGCGATTGCTATTAAGTCACTAAAAGGCATTGAATTTGCGCCGTCGCAATTTGATATTCCATTCGATAAAATGCACTATTAATTTGTTGATTTTATTATTTAATAATAATGTTAAATTATATTTTCAAACGTCTAATTATGATGATACCGATTCTTATCGGTATCTCATTTATCGCATTTTTACTGATTAATTTAGCACCTTCAGATCCTGCCGAAGTTGCATTACGCCTAAACGAAATTATGCCAACGCCTGAAGCCATTGAAAGTATGCGCCAAGAGCTTGGTTTAAATGAACCTTTTTGGTATCGTTATTTTAACTGGCTGTATAACGTCTTTCATCTCGATTTTGGTCGCTCATTTACTCATCGAGACAGATTTGTTTGGGATGAGATGATCCGCAGTTTAAAACCAACACTTATTTTAGCTACATCGTCCTTTGTTTTTACCCTTATTATTAGTTTAGTTTTTGGCATACTCTGCGCCATTTTTGCTAATTCTGCGTTTGATCGGATTTTGCGTATCATTATCTTCTTAGGTACAGCGATGCCAAGCTATTGGCTTGGGTTATTATTTATTTGGTTATTTGCCAATTATCTTGATCTATTGCCAACTAATGGTTATGGTTCTTGGCAAAACTTAGTTTTACCTACAATGACATTATCGTTTGTATATATTTCTACTTACATTCGCTTTATTCGTAATAACATGATTGAAAACATGCATAATTATTTTATTTTTTATGCTCGTAGTCGTGGGTTAAAAGAACGCACAATTATTTTAAAACATGTGTTAGTCAATTCATTACAAACCACCATCACCGCATTAGGTATGACCATTCCGCAATTAATTGCGGGTTCGTTTGTTGTTGAGTATATATTTTCTTGGCCAGGGCTTGGGCGGTTGTGTATTTCTGCAATAATGAATCGAGATTACCCTGTTATTCAAGCTTATATCTTATTGATGGCTATTTTATTTGTTGTTTGTAATTTTATTGTGGATGTTTTACACCTATTACTTGATCCACGATTAAAAGAGAGTGGTAGCCTTTCATGAACCAACTTAAGCAACTGTTCAAAAATAAAATAGCATTATGCTGTTTAACGATTATTGGTGTGATTATTGTTTTAGGTATTTTAGCCCCTTATATTGCTCCATTTGATCCAAATAAAGTTCGCATTGTGCGCAAATATGCATCGGTTTCTGCTCAGCATTGGTTTGGTTGTGATCATTTAGGTCGGGATATCTTTTCTCGGTTACTTTATGGCATTCGCTCAACGCTATTTTTGTCGATATTGACCATGGCAATAACAATTGTTATTGGAACGATCATTGGGCTTATTTCAGGCTATAAAAGAGGTAAACTTGATGAATGTATTATGCGCCTTTGCGATATCATGCTTTCTTTTCCAAGTCAGGTAATGATACTAGCCATTGTCGGCGTGCTTGGGGTGGGTATTGAAAACGTAATTATTGCTAATATTGTTGTCAAATGGGCTTGGTATAGCCGAATGATTCGTAGTTCTGTAATCAAGTATAGCCGTAAAAACTATATTCTTTTCTCACGCACAATTGGTGCTCCTCATTTTTTTATTATTCGGCGCCACTTGCTACCGAATATAATGTCTGAACTTGTTGTGCTTGCTACACTCGATACAGGGTGGGTCATTTTAAACATTTCGGCACTTTCTTTTATTGGATTAGGTGTACAAGCACCCACCGCAGAATGGGGATTGATGTTAAGCGAAGCCAAAAACGTAATGATTCAGCACCCGATGCAAATGGTCTTTCCGGGGATGGCTATTTTGATTGTGGTTGCTGCATTTAATATGCTAGGGGATTGTTTGCGAGATATTTTAGATCCAAAGGAAAAAACAGCATGAGTGACACATTGCTTACAGTTAACAATCTCACCGTAACACTAGATAACTGCAAGCCACTATTAAATAATATTTCATTTCATCTAAAGCATCATCAATGTTTAGGTATTGTTGGTGAAAGTGGTAGTGGCAAAAGCTTAACATGCAAAGCGATTATGGGGTTGTTAGAACCTTATTTTTCAGTTCAAGGGCAAATCCTGTTTTCACCCCAAAAAACACGACTTAAGTTACAACAAAATGGCGATTTGTTAAAACAAAACAACGAAACATTACGTTTCATTCGTGGTAATGTGATTTCGGTCATTTTACAGCACCCAATGAGTGCTTTTGATCCGCTTTACTGTGTTGGTAAACAAGTTGTTGAAACGCTATTGGCTCATCAACCAACCACTAAAAATCAAGCCGTAACTAAAACGCTTAATATGCTAACAGATATCGGTCTTGATAATCCTAAACAAATTTATAATCGATACCCTCACCAGTTAAGTGGTGGTATGCTACAACGAATAATGATTGGTATTGCTCTGATGCTTGAACCCGAGCTAATTATTGCCGATGAACCAACAACTGCATTAGATTCAATTAGCCAATTTCATATTCTAAAAATATTTGAACAAATTAAACAACAATCCAAAACATCCATGATATTTATCTCACATGATTTAGGCGTTATTCACCATATAGCCGATCACATTTTGGTAATGAACAAAGGGACCATTGTGGAACAAGGAAGTCGAGATCATATTTTTTATCATTCTAAAAATGATTATACTCAATATTTAATTAATGCTCGTAAGCAATTATTAGCCAAATTTAATTGTGTTGTTCAACCCAATTATATGACACCTAATTCGGAGACAATCTAAATGCCACCGTTATTACAACTTGAGCATGTAAAAAAATCGTTTTTACAACCCAATCAAGGCTTACTTGGTCGCAAAAAAATATCGGTAATTAATGATGTCTCGTTTTCATTATATCAAGGTCAGTGTTTGGGGATTATTGGGGAAAGTGGCAGTGGTAAAAGTACCCTAGGTAAACTGATTTTAGGGCTTGAAAAGCCAGATAGTGGAAACATTTACTTTAATGGATTTGATACATCTCAACGCATTTGGCGAAAATCATCAATGCGGCGTGATATTAGTGCCGTATTTCAAGACTATAATGCATCAGTTAACCCTTATTTTACTACCGCTGAAATTATTGCTGAACCTATTGATATTTATGAAAAAATATCAACCAAAGAACGTCAAAAACGAATTGATGCACTGTTAGAACAAGTCGGGTTAGATCACTCTTTTTATCACCGCTTTCCTCATGAAATGAGTGGCGGTCAATTGCAACGGATTTGTATTGCACGGGCGATTGCTTGCTCACCTAAATTTATTCTATTTGACGAAGCAGTCAGTTCGTTAGATATATCAGTACAAACTCAAATTTTATCTTTACTTGCCGATTTACAAAAACAGCTAAACCTGACCACGATTTTTATCACTCATGATTTAACGACCATCACTTATTTGTGCGATAAGGTAATCTTTTTTTATCAAGGACAAATTGTTGAGCAGGTAGATAATATTTCTCAATTAAGCCAAATCAATCACCCTTATTCTAAACAACTTCTTGAATCTATTTTAGGATTTTAGATTATGACCTCATCTTCAAATTCAAACAAACAATACCATTTTAAAGACTACCTTGCGCTAGTTATCCCCTTTATTATTTCAACAATCACAACGCCATTGCTTGGCGTGGTTGATACTGCTTTAGTTGGTCACTTACCTAATCCTGCCTTTATTGCGGGTATTGCTGTGGGCACCGTGATTTTTAATACTATTTATTGGCTATTTGGCTTTTTACGAGTCAGCACCACAGGGTTTTCAGCGCAAGCATTAGATGATCCTATTTTATTAAGATCCTCGCTTATTCGTCCGCTTTTTATTGCCATTTTATTAGGTATTGTTTTTATTATTTTTCAAAGCCTAATATTTAATACCGCCATGCAACTTATAAAACCAAATGAAGAAGTAAAACACCACGCCCACACCTATTTTACTATTCTAATTTGGGGGGCACCTTTTGTTTTAATCAATTATGTTTTAGTGGGTTGGTTAATGGGCATGGCAAAAATAAAAGCGGTTTTGTTTTTGCAAGTATTAATCAATTTACTTAACATTGTTATGGCTGCCACGTTTGTTTGGGGTTTTCATTTTGATATTCAAGGTGTCGCTTTTGCTACGCTTAGTGCACAAATCATCTGTACACTATTGGGCATTTGGTTTATTTATGCCTATCTACCCAAAACCGAGCAAAAAACAGATTTCAAAGCCATATTATCTTGGCAATCTTTAAAAGGGGTAATTTTAGTTAATACCAATTTAATGATTCGAACTATCTGTTTACTTATTGTTACCAACCATTTTATCTCGATTGGCTCTCGTTTTAATACTGAAGTATTAGCCGCTAATGCGGTTTTATTTCAAATCCACTATTTAATGGCTTACTTATTTGATGGTTTTGCCAATGCATCGAGTGTTTTTAGTGGTAAAGCTAAAGGAACAAAAGACATCACGTTATACAATCAAACACTACGTTGGTCATTGCTATCATGCCTTATTTGTCCTGTTGTTTTGATAGCGATTTGGTTGGGATTTGATTCAATGATTATTCGGTTGCTCACTAATCAAACCGACATTATTAACCTATGTACTGAATATCAATACTGGCTTATTGTATTCCCTATTGTGGTTGCTGGCGGGCTTATTTATTATGGCGTATTTTCGGGAATTAGCTATACATCGTCTATTCGTGACTCAATGATTTTAGCGCTATTGCTATGGTTCATTGCACAATATCTATTTGTACCCATTTGGGGCAATCATGGGTTATGGCTCTCTTATATTTTATTTAGCGCAGGGAGAACACTCTTTTTAGTCATCTGGATTAAAAAATCCAAAAATAATATTATGTTTTAAAGTCATCTAACAAATACGCAATAGGTTTAGCTATTGCGTATGTTAATATCAAATTAAGTGTAAGTAACAAAACTTAAAGACACAAATGCCATCTATTTTTGTTTTTTATTAATAATATTTTTCGTCAAAAATTGGTCAGGAAAGGTATTGATTTTATTTAAGTTTTTTTTGGCGATTTTTCCGAAAACGCCATAAAAAAGCCAGCTTTTGCTGGGCTTTTTTATTTAAATCAACTAATTAGATTTTAGTTGTGAATGTACGAGCAATAACGTCGCGTTGTTGTTCAGCAGTTAGTGAGTTAAAACGTACTGCATATCCAGAAACACGAATAGTTAATTGTGGGTATTTTTCTGGATGTTGAACAGCGTCTTCTAAAGTTTCACGACGAAGAACGTTAACGTTTAAATGTTGACCACCTTCAACTTTAATAGTTGGTGCAACGTCTAATGGTACTTCACGATATTCGAATTGACCAAGTTCTGCAGTTGGGATAATTTGGTCTTCTTTATAAACTGATTTAGCTGCAACACAACGAGCTTCTTTAGTTGTGTCATCTAATAACCAAAAAGAGTTAAGAAGTGCAACGTTGTTTGCTTTAGTAATTTGGATACCTGTAATCATTTTAAATCCTCCTAACGGGCTTTATTGCCCTAAAATAACTAAGGTTAATATAGCACTTTAAAAATTTGATTAAAGTCAAAAAAAGCTATTGATTCGATAAGTAATACCTTTAGTTTTAATTTTTGCTTTTGTTGGGTTATTATGTCTTAAGCTAAATTAGCTTTTGCTAAGCAATATAGGCATTATCAATAAGTGGTATAAAATATGACGACAAATTTAACTTGGCATGATGTTATCGGGGGTGAAAAAGAAAAGCCCTATTTTCAACAAATAATGCAATTTGTGGCTTCAGAGCGAGCCAATGGCAAAGTTATTTATCCTCCTCAGCATGATGTTTTTAATGCGTTTCGTTTTACGCCATTTGATAATATTAAAGTGGTTATTATTGGTCAGGATCCGTATCATGGTCCTAATCAGGCTCATGGTTTATCTTTTTCTGTGTTACCGGGTGTTAAACCACCACCATCGTTATTGAATATTTATAAAGAGCTATCAACAGATATTGATGGTTTTGAGATGCCTTCTCATGGTTATTTAGCTTCTTGGGCGACTCAAGGTGTGTTGTTGTTAAATAATGTACTAACGGTTGAAGCAGGGCAAGCGCATTCTCACGCTAAAATTGGTTGGGAAACCTTTACCGATCATGTTATTGCGACAATTGATCAGTATCTTGAAGGCGTTGTTTTTTTGTTGTGGGGATCGCCTGCACAAAAAAAAGGGCAATTTATTAATCGGCAAAAACATCATGTTTTGACCTCTGTGCATCCGTCACCGTTGTCTGCACATCGGGGCTTTTTGGGTTGTAAGCACTTTTCTAAAGCAAATGATATTATTGTGCAACAAGGTAAAACACCCATTGATTGGCAACCAAAACTACCGGAAGATCATAAATGAGTGGGAATAAAAAACGTCGAACAAGTTTGCAAGAGATCGCTAATTTAATTGGGATTAGTAAAATGACGGTAAGTCGTTTTTTGCGTGATCCCAATTTGGTGTCTAAACCTCTTCAATTACAAATTTCAGCTGCGATTGATGAGCTTGGTTATATTCCTAATAAAGCACCTGATATGTTGTCTAATGCAAAAAGTAATGCCATCGGGGTTGTGTTTCCTTCTTTAACTAATCAAGTTTTTGCCGATATTTTAAAAGGTATTGAAATGGTGACTGATGCTAGCGGATATCAAACCATGATTACCCATACTGGATACAGCGCAGAAAAAGAAGAGTCCCGTTTGCGTTCGTTGCTTTCATATAATATTGATGGATTGATTTTAACCGAAAGAACACATACCCCTGCAACATTAAAAATGATCGAAATGGCTGGCGTGCCAGTGGTTGAGATTATGGACAGTGTTTCACCTTGTATTGATATGGCTGTCGGATTTGATAATTTTACTGCAACCAAGAATATGATTGATAAAATGATAGATAAAGGTCGCCGAAATATTGTCTATTTTAGTGCAAGACAAGATCAGCGTAGTCTTATTCGTCAACAAGGTTATGAAAAGGCTATGCAAGAAGCTGGATTGACACCTCGTACACTAGCCACGCGCGAAGCTTCGTCTTATGAGTTGGGGGCTCGATTTTTGCGTCAAATTTTGAAAGAGTTTCCTTGTGTTGATGGTATTTTTAGTACTAATGATGATTTGGCTTTAGGTGTGTTGCTTGAGTGTCAGCGAATGGGGATTGAGATCCCTAAGCAGATTGCGATTGTGGGGTTTCATGGGCATGAAATTGGCCAATATATGAATCCCAAATTAGCTTCTATCCATACACCAAGAATTGAGATGGGGAAAATTGCCGCAGAACTGTTATTAAAACGAATTAATGGTGAAAAAGTAGAGCAAAAAGTGATTGATTTGCAGGTTGAGTATTTAGATGGAGAAAGTATTTAAAAGGTAGGAGATAATGTTGATAATGATTTAACCTTACCATGTTTAGTGATAAGGTTATTAGTAAATTATAACCCTTTAGGGTTTTCACCGTATTGGTTACTGCCAGGTGTTGAATCCAGTAAGCAGAATACAAATATAATAATACCGCCAACGTATGGAATAAATTGTAACAAAATCCACCAACCTGATTTACTTATATCATGTAAGCGGCGTACAGTGACAGCTAAATTAGGAAGGAGTAATGCCAACGTTAAGATAGCGGTTATAGCGAAGGGACTTCCGATCATTTGATCAATGAATATTGCAATAGTAGTTAAAATAACACTGAATAAAACGAACATCCAATATTCTTTACGACGAGCTCGACCGTTAAAATTTACATAATTTTTTGTAACGCAATCAATAAACCAATTCATTCCTATATTCCTTATTTAAATTAATTACTGAAGTAAATTATTGGGATGGTTATTCTAATGAAAAAAAAACAAAAATAAAACTTATTTTTATTGTTAAATTTTTATTTTTTTAACAATATTTACATTGCCGATAAACCTGTTGATTTCAGGTTTTTATAAAGTGATAACTATGCTAGAACCACCGTTCAGTGGTTATTTATACCAACTAACAGATTATAGAAAATAACACTGAGATTCCCCCCATGAAAATAGTTGAAGTTAAACATCCCCTCGTTCGTCATAAAATTGGTTTAATGCGTGAATAAGATATTAGCACTAAAAAGACTTTTGCCAGTGAAGCTGGTAGCTTGGTGACTAGGCTAATTAACAAACTACATCCCTTTAGGGTTTTCGCCATATTGGTTAGAGCCCGGAGTTGAATCGGTACACATAAGTTTTAATAGCGTATAAGGTGTTGCAGTCCAAAAGTACCGACCCGGTTTATCAACATCATGCAAACGGCGTACTGTAACTGCGAAATGAGGAACAAATAAAGTCAACACCAAGCTCAAAGTTAAAACGAGGTTATTTTTCATCATATTATCAATAATTATCATCAAAATAATTAGAACAATATAGATCGAAGAGAATATCCAATATTCTTTACGGCAAGCGCGCCCATTAAAATTTGCATAATTTATTGTAATACAATCAATAAAACCAATTCATTCCCTATCCCTTTTTATTTAATAACTGACAACGATTCTAATGAAAATAAAACGAAAATTAAACTGATTTTTATTGTTGATATTTTTACTAATATTTACACTGTCGATAAACCTGTTGATTTCATGTTTTCATAAAGTGGGTATCTATGCTAGAATTACCGCTCAGTGGTTATTTATACCAACTAACAGATTATAGAAAATAACACTGAGGTTCCCCCCATGAAAATAGTTGAAGTTAAACATCCCCTCGTCCGTCATAAAATTGGTCTAATGCGTGAACACGATATTAGCACCAAAGACTTCCGCGATCTTGCCAGTGAAGTTGGCAGTTTATTAACGTATGAAGCCACAGCGGATCTTCCTACCGAAAAAGTCACCATAAATGGTTGGTGTGGACCTGTTGAAGTTGAACAAATTAAAGGTAAAAAAATTACGGTTGTGCCTATTTTGCGTGCGGGTTTAGGTATGATGGATGGTGTGCTTGAGCATATTCCAAGTGCGCGTATTAGTGTTGTGGGGTTTTATCGTAACGAAGAAACGCTTGAACCAGTTCCTTATTTCCAAAAACTAACCTCGGATATTGAAGAGCGAATGGCTTTAGTTGTTGATCCAATGTTAGCAACTGGTGGGTCAATGGTGGCAACCATTGATTTGCTTAAAAAAGCAGGTTGTAAAAATATTAAGGTATTAGTGTTAGTGGCTGCGCCAGAAGGTATCAAGGTATTAGAAAAAGCGCATCCTGACGTTGAACTTTATACCGCATCGATTGATGAAAGATTGAACGAAAAAGGTTATATATTGCCAGGACTTGGCGATGCAGGAGACAAAATCTTCGGCACAAAATAAAATCTCAATTTTTAGACCGGTTTATCCGGTTTTTTTATGCTTGTAAATCAAGCAAGTTAGATAACAAACTTAGTTAAGTAAGAGAGGCGAGATGTGAACAACGTCACAACAGATAAAACAAAAAATATAACATCACAGCATAAGCATTCATGGCAAGATATTTTTACCGGCGCACAGATGTTATTTGTCGCCTTTGGGGCTTTGGTATTAGTTCCCCTTTTAACAAAATTAAACCCGAATGTTGCTCTTTTTACTGCTGGTGTTGGTACGTTGTTATTTCAACTGACAACTAAAGGTAAAGTTCCTGTATTTTTAGCGTCATCATTTGCTTTTATTGCCCCTATCTCATTTGGTGTTGCTCAATGGGGCGTTCCTGCCACTTTAGGCGGTTTAGTGGCTGCGGGTTTTGTTTTTATGTTTTTTGCTTTTTTAGTAAAAATCAATGGTAGCCATATTATTGACCGTATATTACCACCAGTTGTAACTGGTCCAATTATTATGGTTATTGGTTTATCACTTGCACCTGTTGCGGTAGGAATGGCAATGGGTAAAGATATTAAGGTGCCAGTCGAAAATTATCAATTAATTATAATATCCATGAGTTCATTATTAACGACTTTAATTGTGGCAATTTGGGCAAAAGGGTTTTTAAAATTATTACCTATTATTGCGGGTATTGTAGTTGGATATACGCTCTCTTGTGTGTTTGGTATTGTCAATTTCCAGCCAATTATTGACGCACCATGGTTTAAAGTACCCGATTTCACGTTTCCTGAGTTTCATTGGCAAGCAATTTTATATATGATTCCAATTGTTATTGCACCAACCATTGAGCATGTAGGTGATATTATGGCGATTGGTTCGGTAACGGGTAAAGATTATACTCGTGATCCCGGTTTGCAACGCACATTATTAGGTGATGGATTTGCAACTTCGGTTGCCGGCCTTTTTGGTGGACCACCTTGTATTACTTATGCTGAAGTAATTGGCGCTGTAACCTTAACCCGAAATTTTAAAACTCGCGTAATGACATGGGCAGCGGTTTGGGCTATTTTAATGTCTTTTGTTGGTAAGATTGGTGCATTTTTAAGTTCAATTCCAACGGTGGTTATGGGCGGTATTATGGTGTTGCTATTTGGCTCTATTGCATCAGTAGGTATTAATATTTTAATCAAACATAAAGTCGATCTGTCTGTATCACGTAATATGTGTATTGTTTCACTAGTTTTGGTGTTTGGTATTGGTGGTATGATTTTTGACTTTGGATCATATGCATTACAAGGTATAAGCTTGTGTGGAATTTTAGCCATTGTATTAAACCTGATCTTACCTCATCAAGAAAAGTCGACTAATACTCATTAAATTCCTTATATATCGTTGGTTATTTTTATAGCCAACGATATTGATAATATCACTGTATTAACCTGTCACTTTTTGGCTTTGCCATTTGTTTAGGGTAAGTCAGTTTTCTGTATTTTTAATTGAATGGTAGTTATGCCTGTTTTAACAAATAACTGCTGTAAATTAATAATAAATCACGAAACGGTACAGACTCCTGAATATTTTTTACAAGAACATGATCTAAAAAATAATTAGTTGTTTGTTAAAACAATTTCAGGAAAGTATGTGTTTGAGTATAAAAACACACTTATCAAAAAATAAGTGTGTTTTTAGTGATAAGCGGTTTTATTTGATTGGACGCATGGTTGGGAATAAAATAACGTCACGAATCGTGTGACTATTAGTAAATAGCATCACAGTACGGTCAATACCGATCCCAAGCCCTGCCGTTGGCGGTAAGCCGTGTTCAAGTGCGGTGATGTAATCTTCATCATAGAACATCGCTTCATCATCTCCGGCATCTTTTTGTGATACTTGATCGGCAAAGCGTTGAGCTTGATCTTCGGCATCGTTAAGTTCTGAGAATCCATTGCCAATTTCACGACCACCAATAAAGAACTCGAATCGGTCTGTTACAAATGGGTTTTCGTCGTTACGGCGAGCAAGCGGTGATACTTCTGCTGGGTATTCGGTAATAAAAGTTGGTTGAATTAAGTTTGATTCAGCCACTTCTTCAAAAATTTCAGTCACAACACGACCAAGTCCCCAACCTTTTTCAATTTTAATGCCAATTGACTGTGCAATAGCACAAGCTTTATCAAAATCATCTAAGTCTGCATTATTGGTTTCTGGACGGTAATGGCAAATAGCCTCACGCATGGTCATTTTGACAAAAGGTTTACCAAAATCAAAAGTATGATCGCCATATTGCACAACCGCATCGCCTGTTACTGCAATTGCTAAACGACGGAATAATGCTTCTGTTAATACGATCAGATCTTTGTAATCAGCATAAGCCATGTACATTTCCATCATGGTAAATTCTGGGTTATGCCTTGGCGATACACCTTCGTTACGGAAGTTACGGTTGATCTCAAATACTCGCTCAAAACCACCTACGACTAAACGTTTTAAGTAAAGTTCAGGTGCAATACGCATATACATGTCTAAATCAAGCGCATTGTGATGTGTAATAAATGGTTTAGCTGATGCACCACCCGGAATTACCTGCATCATTGGCGTTTCAACTTCCATAAAGTGGTTTTCAATCATAAAGTTACGAATTTCGCTGACTACTTTTGAACGTGCTTTAAACGTTTCTCTTGATTCTTGATTGGTGATAAGATCTAAGTAACGTTGACGATAACGCATCTCTTGATCAGCAAGTCCATGAAACTTATCTGGTAATGGGCGAAGTGCTTTGGTCAGTAAACGAATTTCTTCACAGTGAATAGAAAGCTCACCTGTTTTAGTTTTAAATAGGTAACCTTTAGCACCAACAATGTCCCCTAAATCCCACTTTTTAAATTGTTCATTATAAAAACCTTCTGGTAAATCATCACGGGTAACGTAAAGTTGGATTTGCCCAGCAACATCTTGTAAAGAAACAAACGAGGCTTTACCCATAATACGACGCATCATCATACGTCCTGCCACCGTTACGGTAATTTTCTGTTCAATAAGCTCTTCGTTGGTTTTATCGCCATATTGTTGATGAAGATCGTTTGAAATCGCATCACGGCGAAAATCATTAGGAAATGCAATACCTTGTTCACGAAGCTGTGCGAGCTTTTCACGACGTACTTTTAGTTCGTTATTTAACTCTTCAATTTGGTTTTGTTGATCTTGCTGCTGTGTTGACATAGTTTTACCTTTTATTTATAACCAAGCGGTTTATAAACCTGCTTTTAAGCTTTCTTCAATAAATTGATCTAAATCGCCATCTAATACGGCTTGCGTATTACGGGTTTCGACGCCTGTGCGTAAATCTTTAATGCGTGAATCATCAAGCACATAAGATCGAATTTGACTTCCCCAACCAATGTCAGACTTGTTTTCTTCCATTTGCTGTTTTTCGGCATTCTTTTTTTGCATTTCAAGCTCATACAGTTTTGCTTTTAACTGTTTCATGGCTTGATCTTTATTGCTGTGTTGTGATCGGTTATTTTGGCACTGTGTTACAATGCCTGTTGGAACATGGGTAATACGTACTGCAGACTCGGTTTTATTAACATGTTGACCACCAGCTCCCGATGCTCGGTAAACATCAATACGAAGATCGGCTGGATTAATATCAATATCAATATCGTCATCAATTTCAGGATACACAAACACTGAAGCAAACGAAGTATGACGTCGATTACCCGAATCAAATGGACTTTTTCGTACTAAACGATGAACCCCTGTCTCGGTGCGTAACCAACCATAAGCATAATCACCCGATACTTTAATTGTTGCTGATTTGATGCCAGCAACATCGCCATCTGAAACTTCCATTACTTCGGTTGTAAAGCCTTTTGATTCAGCCCAACGTAAATACATTCTAAGTAACATTTCAGCCCAATCTTGCGCTTCTGTGCCCCCAGAACCTGATTGAATATCCAAATAACAATCTGCACTGTCGTAATTGCCTGAAAACATTCGTCGAAACTCAAGCCCTGCTAATTTTTTTTCTAATTGTTCAAGTTCGAACAGGGTTTCGTCAAAGGTGTCTTGATCTTCGGCTTCGATAGCCAGTTCAAGCAAGCCTTCTACATCATCAAGACCTTGATTTAACGAGTTGATCGTGTTGATGATTTCGTCAAGTGCAACGCGTTCTTTACCTAATGCTTGTGCTTTTTCAGGATCGGCCCAAACTTCGGCTTGTTCTAGTTCGGCATTAACTTCTTCTAGCCGTTCTTTTTTGACATCATAGTCAAAGATACCCCCGAATCACAGCAGTGCGCTCGGTAAGTTCAGCTATTTTGGTTTTTACTGGATTAACTTCAAACATATTTTTATTTGGATTTTATTGGCTTTGATTTTTTTAAGAATCGCTCATTGTAGCGGATTTAGGCATGATTTAGCAATGACCAATTTTAGGTCTGTAAGGTTAACTTATTGATAAATTAAAAAATAAAAATGACGCATAATACGTCATTTTTAATAAAAATTTATTTTTATAATAATTATTATTTAGCTTGAGCATAAAGTTCGGCAACTTTATCCCAGTTGACTACATTCCAAAAGGCACCGATGTAATCAACACGGCGATTTTGATATTTTAAGTAATAAGCGTGTTCCCAAACATCAAGCGTTAAAATTGGCGTACCAGAAACACCCGCAAATTTTTCGCCCATAATTGGAGAATCTTGATTAGCAGTAGATACAACAGCAAGTTTGCCATTTTGTAGTACTAACCAAGCCCAACCTGAACCAAAGCGAGTGGCTGCCGCTGCTGCAAATTTTTCTTTAAACGCATCAACCGAACCAAAATCCTTTTCGATTGCTGCTTTAAGTTCACCTTTAAGCTCGGTACCAACTTTTAACAGTTCCCAGAATAAGGTGTGGTTAACATGTCCACCCACATTATTTTTGATAGCGGTTAATTTGTCAGCGGGGACTTTATCTAAATTTTTTAATAATTCGCTTGGGCATAATTCTCTTAGTTCAGCAGACAATGATTCAATCGCCGCATTCGCATTATTCACATAAGTTTGGTGATGCTTGTCATGATGAAGATGCATGGTTTCTGAATCGATATAAGGTTCTAATGCATCATAAGCATAAGGTAGGGGCGGTAAAGTATAAGCCATGGTATTGTTCCTTTCTGGTATTATTAACTGCTTTATTCCAGCAGTATACGGGCTATTGAAATTACTAACAATCTATTAGATAGATAGCTAATGACTATCTATTTTATTAACTTTCATTATTTTTTAAATAGGGTATATACATCATAATGGCGTGATTTTCACTAATTAACTTTTCTTCAACGTGATTGTCAATTAAATGTGTTTTACGTTGCCATATTTTATTATGTCTGGTGTACCCTCCCCACCATTGTTGTTCAATGCGGTGATCGGTCTCAAAAACTTGATAAGTATAAGATAAAGGCGTATCAGCAAGTAATTCGCCATGTAAATATTCATCATCAAGCCAAAGATTAAGTCGATAAGTGGTATTGGTTTTGTTTAGTAATTGTAAATCCACATAGTTATACGATAAAGTTGCACCACAGGCGAACGGAATGGTACGATTAACATCAGGAAAAACATCAAAGCTATGTCGCCAACGCTCAACTATAGTCAAATCAGAATGTAATACAATCCAATAAATTAAGTTACCTAATTGGCACAAACCGCCGCCAATATCTTTACCAATTTGTCCATTATGCAGTGATAATCCTTCTAGAAATCCTCGACGTTTTGATGGGCGTCCTACTTTGTGCCAGATCGAAAACCGTTGATTCGGTTTTATGATTGAGCCATTGAGTTTTTCAATCGCTAAACGAAGATTTGTGATTTTGTTGTACTGTAAATACATATCAACGTCTTTTAATTGGCGTAACAAAACAGACCGGTGTTTTTTATGTGAATAACGGCATGTATTGTCATTAATATCAACCACACTATAGGATTTGCGCTGTCGCCACCAATCAAGTTTGCGTTTTAATATAAAGTACTCTTTGCCTAATTTTAGTCTTAAATTGCTGCGTTTTTCTGGTTTTTCAACAGCACTATTTTGCATAATATTTAATTTCCTTATCTGTAAATATCTAAAGTTTTATTTATTTAATGATGCTTGATAGTGTTGGCTTAGCTTATTAAGAAATTTGTAAAGTGTTTGATTCATTTCAGTGTAATCATGAGAACGAAGCTTATCTGGTGTATCAACAAAGCGATATTTTTCAGCTTGGCTAAGTTCTTTTTGTGAATGAGCAATAAGCGCTTTAACGATATTTGGGGTAAATTCCAAATGGCATTGAAATCCATAGACAAGTTTATCATAAGCAATGATTTGACGAGGACACCCTTCACTATAAGCGATGATTTGGGCGTTATTGGTTAAACCTGGCATATCATTGTGCCAATGTCCTACCGCTAAGGTATGATCAAAGTCAGCAAATAGAGGATGTTCTTTGCCGATTTGCGTTAATGTAATCGGGAATTTACCAATTTCTTTTTCGGGACTTTGAGTATGACTTGCACCTAATGCCTCACCAATTAATTGTGCCCCTAAACACACTCCAATAACCATTTTACCGGCATTGATTGCCGATAAAATAACGGTTTGTTCTGCCTGTGAATCAAAATAAGCACACTCTTGTTTGGTTGTTGATGGGGATTGAGGACCACCCATGATAATTAGTAAATCAATACCATTAACGCTTTTCGGCAGTGATTCGCCAAGATAAACACGAGAGTAAGTTATTGTGTGATGATGATTTATTGCCCATTGCTCATAAGCCCCCGGTGCTTCAAAATCTTCATGAATAATAAAATGGATATGCATTGGTAAATTCTCCCGTTCTATCAATATGATGATTGGATAAAATCTATATCGTTAATTTTGATAAAGTTACTAAAATAGTATGAACAAGTTATTTACAAATACAATAGTATTTTTTAGATAAATAGAATAAATAATTTTTAAGAAATAAATCGATATGTTGATAGTTTTTATGGGAAAATAAAGTAGGTTAGTTTTTTGAAAGTTGGCTCCTCCAACAGGACTTGAACCTGTGACATACGGATTAACAGTCCGCCGTTCTACCGACTGAACTATGGAGGAACCGAAATGTAGCGCGCATATTATAGATTTAATGGCGCTATGTCAATAGTTAAATTATTTGAAATGCTTTTTTGTGTAAAATTTCCTCTTTTTATTATTATTCAAGTGTTAGGATTGTCTTGAATAAATGGCGTTGTCTGAGTAATTGTTGTGGGTGTGATCCTAGTTCTTGTTGTGGAATAACCTGATTTAGATCTCGATAATAATCAACCCAATAAGACAAAATTTCATTTGTTGTTAAGTCATTAAAATTCATCGGATATAATGCAAAATAGTCATTACCTTGTTCAGTTTTAAAGGCATAAGTAATCAGTTCGCTACAATAAAAGCCATCTGCATTGGGATGAAAGCTGTGATTGTAAGGTGAACCTAAGCATTGTTTTACTCGTCTTAGTGCATTTTGAATAACAACTAAGTCATGGATTCTACCAATGATATTGTGCTTAGCTGCACAAATAAAATTAGTCAATGATTGTTCAATCACGCCATAGTTTTGTGTTGCTTCAATGACAATATTATTTCCAACGTATAAACCAACATGATTAATGCTTTTGGTTATTTCATCTATGTTTGGTACTGCTCCTGAACGGCTTACAGCACCATTAAAAGCATTATTTTTTTTAAGGCTTTGGAAGATAATATCTCCGCATTGGATATTATTGTTTTTTAGCACGATAACGCCATAGTGAAAACATTACACAAGTCGCGATAATAAATTTAAGCGCATCAACACCAACAAATGGCAGATACCCCACTTTTAAAGCGTCAATAAGCGTAATGTGTAAATAACCCATTAAATAGACAACACCAAATACAAATAACAATTGATGCGCGCAAGCGAATGCAATTAATCCTAAAATAAAGTGACGATCATAACCCTTTTCAGCTGCAAAACCTGCTAAATAGGCACTAAATACATAGCCATATAAGTAACCTGAAGAAGGTGATGCTAACGCTATAATTCCACCACTACCATTGGCAAATAGTGGTAACCCAATCGCCCCTAAAAAAAGGTATTGAATTATTGTTAATGCACCTAACTTACGACCTAAAAAAGCGCCAATTAACAAAACGGCTAATGATTGTAATGTAAAAGGCACGGGGTAAGTTGGTATGCTAATATTAGCTGCCAGTCCTAAAAGGAGCGCTGCACTGGTGGTGGTTAATAGTTTACGTTGCCAAGAAGATAAATTTACCAGGGTTGTGATAAATGTTGGATAATATGAAGTGGATTGTTGTTTCATTGCTTTCTACCTTTGATATATAAATAGTAAATCAATAATAGCGCAATGCATTTCAATGTAAACTATTTTTTGTTAAAATTGTTTACATTGAAGTTAAAATAGTTGTTATTCCCTATAAAATAAAGGATACGATAACAACGTGAATATTTAATTTAAACTAAATAAGGATTGCTGTTCCGTTCATAACCAAAACTTGACATTGGGCCGTGTCCTGGTACAAAAAGAAAGTTATCACCAAGTGGAAATAACTTATTTTTTATGGACGAAATTAAATCAGTATAGTTACCACGAGGAAAATCAGTCCTCCCTATACTGCCTTTAAATAATACATCACCAACAAAGGCTAGTGTGTCTGAATGATTAATAAAAACAATATGTCCCGGTGTATGTCCCGGACAAAAAAGTACGTCAAGTTCAATTTTACCAACTTGAATTTTATCGCCTTCCTTTAACCAGTGATTTGGTAAAAAGCTTTCAATATGAGGAAAGCCAAATTGTATACATTGTTGTGGCAAATTGGTGAATAGAAATTCATCTTCGGCACTAGATCCCATTATTCTTACATGATAATGTTTAGCCAACTCGGCTGCTGCACCAACATGATCTAAATGTCCATGGGTTAATAAAATTTGCTTAATATTAACGCCTAGCTTCTCAACTGCTTTTTTCAAGAGTTCGGGTTCGCCACCGGGATCGATAATTGCACCTTCCATCGTTTCATCACACCAAATAATGCTACAATTTTCTTGAAAAGCGGTAACGGGGATGATTTGGTATTGGAACATAGATTTATCTCCTTGTTTCTTGGTGATGAGTAGTTAGATTTTGTCCGTCTTCTTTTTTTAGTTGTGCGAAAATAAAGCTTGATAGCACTGTAACTACTCCAAGTATAACAAATGTTAATTGAAATGCGTGAAGAGTACTCGTTGAGTTGCTAATCAATCGCAGTAAAACTGCGCCAAAACCTGTACCAAAACTGATTGCTAATTGTTGATTTACTGCCATTAAACTATTGCCACTACTTGTATTATCTTTTTCTAAGTTAGCAAGAGTTATGCTATTCATGGCAGTATATTGCATGGAATTGATGCCGCCGATACAAAATAGCAATAAACTGATAAGGATAAGAGGTGTCGATAAATTTAACTGGGACATTAAAACAATCATTACACCAGCTAAAATTGTATTGGTAACGAGTACGAAGCGGTAACCTAAACGCGCTAAAATACGTGGAATAAATATTCGGGTACAAAGTGAAGCAATAGCCATTGGCACTAGCATAATACCAGCAAAGATAGCAGAGTAGCCAAATCCTATTTGTAATAATAACGGAATTAGAAAAGGTACACCTGATATTCCTAATCGGCAAACTAGATTGCCAATAATACCGATTTTGAATGTTCGAATCTTAAAGAGTGATAATGGAAATAAAGGGTTGTGTTTCTTTCTTGCATACCTGCGATAAATCAATAAAAATAGTAGGCAGATTATTGCAAGTAGTAATGGAACAGGGTATGTCTGATCTTGGCTTAAAATTTCGACACTTAACGTGGCACTTATAAAGCTAATAACAATAAAGATAAAGCCAAATAAGTCAAAAGGCATATGTTGACCTTTTAAATTAGGCATATATTTCCAACTGATTATCACACCTAAAATACCAATGGGTAAATTAATAAAAAATACCCAATGCCAACTGACCACATCAACCAAATATCCCCCCAAAACTGGCCCCAAAACAGGACCGATTAAACCTGGAATTGTGGCAGTATTTAAAGCTGCTAAAAAATCACTACGCTTAAAAGATTTTATCAATACTAAACGTGATATAGGTACCATCATCGAGCCACCAATACCTTGAATTACTCGTGATATATCTAAAAAAATTAAAGAATTGGATAAAGCGCAAAGTAGTGATCCTAACGTAAATAGTGAGACGGCCATAACAAAGATATTTCTAGTACCAAATTTATCCGATAAAAAGCCACTAACAGGAATAAATAAAGCTAAGGTTAAAGCATAACTTATCACAGCAGACTGCATGTTTAAGGGCGACTCATTAAGATCCCTTGCCATGGTAGGTAGTGCGGTATTTAATATCGAGGTGTCGAGCGATTGCATAAAAAAAGCAAATGCCGCAATCCATGGTAATATGCGATACACAAAAGGGGAAAACTGTGATTCACTATTCATTTTAATTTAGCCTAAAATAATTTAAATGCTATGGTTTGGTAAAATAATTCTGTAATGTTTATGAAGTTATTTTAGCTTTTTTTTATACTATTGATTCTGTTAAATAACGTCAAAGTGTTTGTTAAAATTGTGTTGAGTATGTGATCTGACGGCTCATTGCGTAATTGTGTTAAGATCTTAAACACCTCGGTAATGTATTCAGGACGATTTGGTTGACCTTGACGTCCACTTAATGGCATATCGGGTGCATCTGTTTCAAGTACTAGGCTTTCAAGTGGTAATTGAGCAATTGTATTGCGAGTCTTATTGGCTCTAGAATAACTAATTACACCTCCCACACCAATATAATAACCGAGTTTAATAAATTGCATTGCTTGCTGATAGCTACCTGAAAATCCATGTATCACGCCACGACAAGGTAAATTGGCTCGATGTAGTTCATGATAGATAATATCATGTGTTTTACGAGAGTGAATCAAAACAGGTAAATCAAACTGTTTAGCAAGCGATAATTGTTCCCTGAAAACTACAAGTTGTTCTTGCCAATCGATAGTTAAATTGTGTCTATCTAAGCCAATCTCACCAATGGCGACAAGTTTTTGGGGATTAGTTTTTAGTATACTTATTAATTGTTGTAGATCAGCCTGAGTATGCCGATAAATAGGATGTAAGCCTAATGCTGTATAAATTTCATCATAAGTTTCAGAAAGCTGTAAGATTGTATTAAAGTGCGAAGCTGAAACAGCGGGAATAATTAATCCTGTAATATTCGCTTGTTGAATCTGATATATCGACTCAGCAATATGCTGTGTAAACAGTGGAAAATTAAAATGGCAATGCGTATCGATAAACATTATGCCTCCTATTCTACTGCTTTTTGATGTAATAAAATTGGCAATAAAAATCGCTCAGCAGCAAATATAATTTGCTCAATGAGTTTATCGGTTAATTCAGGATAAAGACGAGTATAATAACTATCACTCTCAGCGGATTGATTAAATCCTCCTTGCCATGAATTTAAAAGCTGATTGATAGCCCTATCGCTAGCGATAATTTTACCTGTTTTTTTGTCATAAGCTGTAATTAACCAACTCCATGAACTTTTTAATGGCATTAATAATGGTTCATTGATACCTTGTAAATAGCCTTCAACTAAATTAGTTAATATAGTTAAAGCTTGATCTGCATTTAAATGTGAAAATCGCCATTCATTATCTTCTCTACCATATATACGACTTTGACTCTCAATTTTATTGGGATTTAAAATGCAATAAACCAAATGATCAATCCATAATGAAATACCATCACGAATGGAAAGCTTAGATGGCTGCCATGTTAAAATACCATCTTGTTGAATATGGGTTAACCAACCTTGTAATTGGTAATGTTGTTGATTCAGTAAAATAGTCAAATTAACTTCTTGCGTTGTCATGTCCAAGCGTTCTTGGCAGATTTTATCAGCTAATGATTGCATTGTTTCATTTTGCTCATGGTAAATAATCTGACCAAATGCACCGTCAGGTAAATCACCCGTTAGTGCTAAATGTTGATATAAATCATCTGAACGTTGAGGTTCTTTGGCAATAAGTTGATTTAAAATCTGCAAATTCAATTGGTAACGCTGTAAACTATCAAGATTAAAGTTTTCCGCATCTGGTAACGTATCATCAAGATAGTTAAGATAAAAATTAAAGCGCTTTTGTAAAAATAGTCTAATTGGATGTTGGTAAAATCGTTTTAACTCATCAAGACTGATATTATCGACACTGATAGCGGGTATTTCACTAATAAACTCCTGATTTTTCCCTTGCTGTAATGCGGCTGGTAACCATTCATCGGCATAACTCTTGGGATTTTCTAGAAAATTTAGGGGATTAAATGGTGTACGAGTGTGGTTGACCCGTAAAAAATCCAAGTTGTTAGTAATGTTATTAATCTGATTTACAGGAATATTATAATATTGTGCAATATATTCCCAAAATTCATCAACGAGTATTGAGGGATAACGTTCACTATCATCTTTTATATCTCGTCCAATATAACTGATATAGAGCTGATTTTGCGCCGATAAAATGGCTTCTAAAAAGAGATAGCGATCATCATTACGACGACTGCGATCGCCTCGCTTTGGGTGATGAGCAATAAGATCAAAATCAAGTGGTAGTGATGTTCTTGGATAATCACCATCATTCATACCCAATAAACAAACAACTTTAAATGGAATAGAGCGCATTGGCATCATAGTACAAAAGTTTATTTTACCGACTAAAAAACGATGTGCTAAATGATTCTGTTCTAAGCGAGATTGCATAGCATCATGCAAAATAGTGATAGAAATATTATCTAAATAGTTAGCCGATAAACCACTATTGATTAGTTTTTGCCATTCTTCTTCGAGCATCATTAAAATAGATTCACGTTGATGATTACTGACAAAAAAATCGTTGATCAATTCAAGACAGCAACTTTGCCATTCAATTAATGGTTTATCCTCACTTAGGATCGTGAACCATTTACTTACGACTTTAATAAACTCTGCCAATTGACCAATTAATTCCGCATCTAAACCTGTTGCACCATCATACGGCAATATTTGTTGCCAACCACCTTGTTCGCTATTCATGGTGTAGCCAAGTAATAATCGCTCAAGTCCAAATAACCAACTATGTGCGTTTTCAAGACCAAAGCGAATACCGGATTCAACAATCCATGTGCGCAACAATGTTAATTGAGATTCACTAATTGCAAATTTTTCTGAAATTGCTGGTATTTCTAATAAGTTAAACAGTTCTTCAGCCGTAAATCGACTTTGTGGGAAATTTAGAATAGTAAAAAAACCTTGAACAATCGGATCAATATTTCGGGCTTTTTGATCAGAAATAGTAAAAGGCAAATAACGCTTTCCATAAGCATTACCAAAAACAGCCCGAATATAAGGAACATATTTATCAATATCGGACACCATCACAATGCAATCGCGTAATTCTAGTGTAGGATCTTCATCAAAAACAGATAAAAGATAATCATACAGTACTTCAACTTCACGTTGTTCACTATGACAAGCATGAAACGATAGTGATTTATCTATGAGTTCAATTGGTTTTTGAACATCAGCTATTGGATAAAGTTCAAGAATATCTTGCTGAATTGCATGTAATAGACAATCTCGGTTTTGATCGACAAATACATCAATATCTTGTTTATCATTAAATTCCTGTAACAAAAACAGATTATCACGTCCAAGTTTTCCCCACGAAGTTAAAAGTGGATTAGGGATTTTGTCTGGGGTGTTTAATATATCCGACAACTGCTTTTCAACAATATCACCCCAATACCATTTACACGGATTATTAAACATTAAATGCACATCAATATGTTTTCCTAGTGCAGCAAGAAGTGAAAGGTAAATCGGCGGTAGCGAGGTAATACCAAAAATAAAAATACGATTGGGTAACGAATTTAAACGTGAGCGATCAAAGCTATCATCTGATAAAATTTCAAGCATTTGTTGATAAATATTAGCACGATGATAAGGTTGACTGATTGATAGCAACTTCCTCCACAGCTCTGCTTGCCATACTTCATCAGAATGATTGTTTAATTCAGCTACAGTTTGGTTTGCTTCCCATTTTGCTAACCAATCAGGACGATAAACTAAATATTGGTCAAATAACCGAGCGATTCGTATTGCTAATTGATACTGTTTTCTATCTTGTTTATCAATATCAAGATAATGTTTAAGTGAAGTAAATTCAGGTTGTTTAATAACTTGAGGCAACAAATAATACAAACGCCAGCTCATTGATTCAACATTATAACTATTTTCAATTGGTGCCTCGGGTAATAATGTTTGATAAAGTTGCCAAATAAACTGCGTTGGAAAAAGAAAATCAACATTAGCCACAATACCTAAATCATCTGCCAACGCAATTTGTAGCCATTGTGACATACCTTGGCTTTGTACCATAACAATATCAGGCGTAAATACGTCCTCTAATGGTTGCCTACGCATTAACTCGCTCACGAGTGATTTAAGTAGATCGACTTGATTTGAATGGTAAATGGTAAACATAGTTGTGTTAATGTTGATAAGATTTATTTAGATTATCGCTGATAGCAACCAATAAATCTAGTTAGTGTTACGTTTCAATCTAACTTTGGTAAGCTAAAATTAAAAAAGGTTACTTAGCAATGTAAGCAACCTTTTTATATATAGTAGAGCATCAAATGTAAATTATTGACCTATACGGCGTGTTAATTCTATAACACGAATTTTTGCTAAAGCTTTTGACAGTTCGGCAGAAGCTTGGGCAAATGTCATATCATCACTTAGGTGATTGATGTGTTCTTGTGCTTGTCTCACTGCTTCTTGTGCTCTTGCTTCATCTAGGTCTTCGCCACGAATCGCTGTATCTGCTAAGATGGTTACGATATTAGGTTGAACCTCTAAGATGCCACCGGATAGATAGATAAACTCTTCTTCGCCATTTGCCTTCACAATCCCAACCATTCCTGGTTTTATGGTTGTGAGTAGGGGAGTATGCCCAGGGTAAATTCCTAATTCACCTTCTCTACCTGTTACTCTGATTCGCTGAACATCACCTGAAAATAGGTGAGATTCAGCACTAACAACTTCTAATTGATAGGAAGTTAGTGCCATAATACGATCTCCATTAATATGATCTTCGTTCAATGAATCTCTTAGAGAGATTTTGCTTTCTCAATTGCTTCATCAATTGAACCAACCATATAAAATGCTTGTTCAGGGATATGATCATAATCACCGTTCATGATTCCTTTAAATGCACTAATAGTGTCTTTTAATGGTACATATTTCCCTGGTGATCCTGTAAATACTTCTGCAACAAAGAATGGTTGAGATAAGAATCGTTGAATTTTACGAGCACGCGCAACGATCAATTTATCATCTTCTGATAGCTCATCCATACCAAGAATTGCAATAATGTCTTTTAATTCTTGATAACGTTGTAGAATCGATTGAACGCCACGAGCACAATCATAATGCTCTTGCCCAACAACTAAAGGATCTAATTGGCGACTTGTTGAATCTAGTGGATCTACCGCAGGATAGATACCTAAAGAAGCAATTTGACGACTCAATACGATTGTTGCATCTAAGTGCGCAAAGGTTGTTGCTGGTGACGGGTCAGTTAAGTCATCCGCTGGTACATATACCGCTTGGATTGATGTGATTGATCCCGTTTTTGTTGAAGTAATACGTTCTTGTAATAACCCCATTTCTTCGGCTAATGTCGGTTGGTAACCTACTGCTGATGGCATACGACCTAATAGCGCGGATACTTCGGTACCTGCTAAGGTATAACGGTAAATATTATCAATAAATAATAAAACGTCTTTACCTTCGTCACGGAATTTTTCAGCCATGGTTAACCCTGTTAACGCAACACGTAAACGGTTTCCTGGTGGCTCATTCATTTGACCATAAACTAACGATACTTTATCAAGTACGTTTGATTCTTTCATTTCATGATAGAAGTCATTACCTTCACGAGTACGCTCACCTACACCAGTAAATACAGAGTAACCAGAGTGTTCGATCGCAATGTTACGGATTAGCTCCATCATGTTAACGGTTTTACCTACACCAGCACCACCGAATAGACCGACTTTACCACCTTTAGCAAATGGACAAATTAAGTCGATAACTTTAATACCTGTTTCAAGTAATTCTGTTGAGTTTGCAAGTTCTTCATAGGTTGGTGCTGCACGGTGAATCGCCCAACGTTCTTCTTCGCCAATTGGACCTGCTTTATCAACAGGATCACCAAGTACGTTCATAATACGACCTAGTGTTTTTGTACCAACCGGCACTTCGATGCCGTGACCTGTGTTTACTACGCTAAGTCCACGTCTTAAACCATCAGATGAACCCATTGCGATACAACAAACAACGCCACCACCTAATTGTTGTTGAACTTCCAGAACTAATTTCTCAGTGCCTGTTTCCACTTCTAATGCGTCATATACCTTTGGTACAGCATCTTCTGGGAACTCGACATCAACCACCGCACCGATGATCTGGACAATCTTTCCAGTAGCCATTTTTAATCCTCTACGTCTTTTTCTTAACTATAAGCCAATATTTAGCACTAACCTGAAACAGCAGCTGCACCTGATACAATATCAATTAATTCATTCGTGATAGCACCTTGACGGGCTTTGTTATACACAATTTGTAATTCATTGATTAAGTTTGCACCATTATCTGTTGCTGCTTTCATGGCCACCATTCTTGCTGCTTGTTCACTCGCTAAATTATCAACAACTGCTTGATAGACTTGTGATTCAATATAGCGACGTAAAATTACATCTAATAATGATTTAGCATCAGGCTCATAAATATAATCCCATGATGAAGCTTTAAGCTCTTTATCCTCTGATGGCGGTAATGGTAATAACTGCTGGATTGTTGGCTTTTGCGACATGGTATTAATAAATTTATTAGTAACAGTATATAATTTATCAATTTTACCGCTATCGTATGCCTCAAGCATTGTTTTTACCGGGCCAATTAAATCAGATAAAGTTGGTTCATCACCCAAGTTAGTTACTTGAGTCAAAATATTTGTTTTTACTGATGTAAAAAACGAAACACCCCGCGAACCAATTAAAGCAACATCTGCTTCAACACCCTTTTCCTGCCATGCTGACATATCAGCAATGACAGTTTTAAAAAGATTGATATTTAAACCACCACATAAACCACGATCGGTTGAAATGATAAGATAGCCAACTCGCTTTACATCTCTTTCTTCTAAATAAGGATGTTTGGCGCCTATCTGAGCTAACGCTAAATGTCCAATTACTTCACGAATCATTTCGGCATATGGTCGACTAGCAGCCATTCTATCTTGTGTTTTACGCATTTTAGAATTGGCAACCATTTCCATCGCTTTAGTGATTTTTTGCGTACTTTGGATACTGGCAATTTTTGTTCTAATCTCTTTTGCATTAGCCATTTTTTACCTCACCCTTACCATGTTTGAGTTGATTTAAAGCTTTCGAGTAACTCTTTTAGCTTAGCTTCAATCTCATCATTGTAATTACCTGTTTCGTCAATTGATTTGACAAAATCGGCGTATTGACTATGGGCATAAGCAAGTAATGCGGTTTCAAATGGTAATACTTTAGCCAGTTCAACATCTTCAAGATAACCACGCTCAGCGGCGTAAAGTACTATTGATTGTTCAGCAACTGTCATTGGTGAGTATTGCTTTTGTTTCAATAGTTCAGTGACTTTTTCACCGTGGCTTAATTGGTTTCTTGTTGCTTCATCTAAGTCTGATGCAAATTGAGAGAACGCAGCTAATTCACGATACTGTGCAAGTGCAGTACGAATACCACCTGATAATTTTTTCATTATCTTAGTTTGTGCCGCACCACCTACACGAGAAACCGAAATACCAGGGTTAACTGCAGGGCGAATACCTGAGTTAAATAAGCTAGTTTCAAGGAATATCTGACCATCGGTAATTGAAATTACGTTAGTTGGTACGAATGCTGAAACGTCACCAGCTTGAGTTTCTATGATTGGTAATGCTGTTAATGAACCTGTTTTACCTTTAATTTCGCCTTTGGTGAATTCTTCAACATAAGCTTCGTTAACGCGCGCAGCACGTTCAAGTAAACGAGAGTGAAGATAGAATACATCACCAGGATAAGCTTCACGTCCAGGTGGACGGCGGAGTAATAACGAAATTTGACGATAAGCAACGGCTTGTTTTGATAAATCATCATAAACAATTAATGCATCTTGACCGCGGTCACGGAAGTATTCACCCATTGCACAACCTGCATACGGTGCTAAATATTGTAACGCAGCCGATTCTGAAGCAGACGCAACAACCACAATCGTGTTCTTAAGTGCACCATGCTCTTCAAGTTTACGCACTACATTAGCAATAGTTGATTGTTTTTGACCAATCGCAACATAAATACATTTAACGCCTGAATTACGTTGATTGATGATAGCATCGATTGCTAATGCGGTTTTACCTGTTTGACGGTCACCGATAATAAGTTCCCGTTGACCACGGCCAATTGGAATCATTGAGTCAACCGCTTTATAACCAGTTTGTAAAGCTTGGTCAACAGATTTACGATCGATAACACCAGGGGCAACAACTTCTACTGGCGAGAAACCATCATGTTGAAGCGATCCTTTACCATCAATTGGTTCACCTAGTGTATTAATTACACGTCCTAATAAACCTTCACCAACGGGTACTTGTAAAATACGACCAGTACATTGTACTTTCATACCTTCAGACAAGTCTTCATATGGTCCCATAACTACCGCACCGACTGAGTCTCTTTCAAGGTTAAGTGCCATTGCATAGCGCCCCCCTGGTAATGCAATCATTTCGCCTTGCATTACGTCGGTTAATCCGTGGATTCGAAGAATACCATCACTTACAGATATGATAGTTCCTTCATTGTGAGCATCACTCACAATATTGAACTGAGCTATTCGCTCTTTAATTAGTTCACTTATTTCAGTTGAATTTAGCTGCATTATCAGTCCCCTTAAGACTGTAGAGCGTCATTTAAACGATTTAAACGCCCTCTGATACTACTATCAATAACCATATCGCCCGTACGAATAATAAAACCAGAAATGAGCGATTTATCTATATGACATTTTAGTTTTACTTTTCGTGATAAACGTTTTTCGACAGCGACAGAAATTTTATTAAGTTGTTCACTTGTGAGCTCATCAGCAGAAATAACATCTACATCTGCTTGAGAATCTCTATCCAAACAGTATTGTTCAAACAAAGTTAGCACTTCCGGAAGAAGTGATAATCGTTTGTTCTCAGCCATAATTTTAATAAAATTGGTACTAAACTCATCCAACACGTCTTTACAGATGTTGATGAGTAGGTTAGCCACCGAATCAGTTTTCATGTCAGATGTTAAAATACTTCGGACTTGTGGGTCTTGGCTCACTTGTGAAGTTAACACCAACATTTTATGCCATGATTCGATGCCGCTTTTTTCTACCGCGAAATCGAAAGCAGCTTTAGCATAAGGGCGAGCAATTGTAATTAAGTCAGCCATTGCTCTATTCTCCTTATAGTTCAGCTACGAGTTTATCAATGATGTCGCTATTTGCGGCTTCATTAACAGAGCGTTGAATAATTTTTTCTGCCCCAGCAATAGCAAGTGTTGCAACTTGTTGTTTGAGTTCTTCTCTTGCTCGTTTGCGTTCGGCGTCTACTTCGGCAAGTCCTTGAGCAACAATTCGCTCTTTTTCTCGCACAGCCTCTTGCTTTGCTTCCTCAAGAATAGCTGCTTTACGTTTGTTTGCTTGCTCAATAATTGTATTAGCCTCAACCTTAGCCTGTTGCATTATGTCAGATGTATTTGCTTTGGCTAATTCCAAATCTTTTTTTGCTGTTTCTGCTGAAGCAAGGCCATCTGCTATCTCTTTTTGGCGTTTTTCAATCGCACTAATAACTGGTGGCCAAACAAACTTCATACAGAACCAAACAAACAATACAAATGTAATTGCTTGGCCGAGGAGAGTTGCGTTCATATTCATGACACGATTCCTCTTAAATTTTTATTAACCTGCAACAGCAAAGATAACGTAAAGCGCAATACCTACACAGATCATTGGGATTGCATCAACTAGACCCATAACGATAAAGAATTGAGTACGTAACATAGGCATTAATTCAGGTTGACGCGCAGCACCTTCTAAAAACTTGCCACCTAATAAGCCAATACCAACTGCACCACCAATTGCAGCTAATCCCATCATAATGCCTGCGGCTACAAATAACATACTATCCATTATATACTCCAGTTTATTAACAAAAAAATATTAAAATTAATGATCTTCTGTTGCCGACGCCATAGCTAAATAGACGATCGTCAACACCATAAAAATAAAAGCTTGTAACGTAATAATTAAAATATGAAAAATGGCCCATGGTAACGATAGTACCCATTGTGACCACCAAGGCAATAATGCAGCGATAAGGATGAAGATAAGTTCACCTGCATACATATTACCGAAAAGTCGAAGCCCTAAAGAAACTGGTTTAGCTAAAAGGCTGACTAGCTCAAGCACTAAATTGATTGGTGCAAATGCCCAGTGATTAAAAGGATGTAAGGTATATTCTTTAATAAACCCTGAAATTCCTTTGTATTTAATTGAATAAATTATAATAAGTGCAAATACCCCTAAAGACATTGACATAGTAATGCTAACATCTGCCGTTGGTACTACTCTTAAGTGTGACAAGCCTAAATATTGACCTGCATAAGGTAGAAAATCAACTGGGATAAGATCCATTAAATTCATCAAAAAAACCCAAATAAATACCGTTAATGCTAACGGAGCAATGAGCTTATTTTGACCAGTAAACATGTCTTTGACTGTATTATTGACAAATTCAAAGATCATTTCGACTGCACATTGTAATTTACTTGGCACTCCGCTAGTTGCTTTTTGGGCAACACGATGAAATACCCATAGAAAAATAACACCAAGCAGAATTGAAAAGAACAACGAGTCAAGATTTAAGGTCCAAAAACCAGAACCTACTTGCAAGTTCTCAAGATGGTGCTTGATATAAGCTTGTGGTGAAGCTGGAGAGGAAACTGACATATAACCCTCTTAACCTATTCCTAAAAATAAAACATTGCTTATATTTTGTTTAAAAAAATATAAGCAATCGCTGCAACAAGAAGTTACTATTTTAAACCTAATTGCCTATATTAAGTCAACCTTTGATTAACCAAATTAAGAATTTAGACACTTTTTACTAAAATTATGTAAATATTTACAACTTCAATTATTATTTTACTTCTAATATCGTGCTATTGATGGTTCAATTAATGGGTATAAATGACGCTATTTTTAGGCTTTAACTGCTATAGCAATAGCCTCGGCCAATTTTTGCACTTCTGTTTCGTTATTTCCCTCCACCATTACGCGAATAAGCGGTTCTGTTCCTGATTTACGGATCAGTACTCGCCCATTGTTACCAAGTTGTTTTTCTGCTTGTGCTATTGCCGATTTTACCTGAATACTATTTAGTGGATCATGTTCACCTGAAAATCGAACATTAATTAATACTTGTGGTAGCATTGTCATGCCACTGCATAAATCTGCTAATGACATATCATTACGGACCATTGCCGCAAGTACTTGTAAACCGGCAACAATACCATCACCTGTTGTCGTTTTATCTAATAATAAAACATGCCCCGAATTTTCAGCACCTAGACGCCAGTTTTTTTCAACTAGTTTTTCAAGCACATAACGATCCCCAACTTTGGCCCGAACAAAAGGAATACCAAGATTTTTAAGTGCTATCTCAAGCCCCATATTGCTCATTAATGTACCGACAACACCACCTTTTAATTGACCTTGCCTTAATGCCTCACGGGCAATGATATAAATAATTAAATCACCATCAATTTTTTGACCTTTATGATCAACCATAATAATACGGTCACCATCACCGTCTAAGGCAAAACCTAAATTTGCTTTTTCGTCAATAACACGTTTAGCAAGTGCTTTAACATCTGTTGCGCCACAGTTTTCGTTGATATTAACACCATCTGGCTCACAGCCAATTTTAATTACTTGTGCACCAAGTTCTCGTAATACTTTAGGCGCGATGTGATAGGTGGCGCCATTAGCACAATCGACAACAATTTTAAGTCCAGCTAAACTTAAATCATGATCAAACGTGCTTTTACAAAATTCGATATAACGGCCTGCGGCATCGGTGATACGGCTTGCTCGTCCAAGTTGTTTGGATTCGACGCAGTCGATCTCCTTTTCAAGTTCAGCTTCGATTTCTAATTCAATGGCATCATCAAGTTTTTTTCCTTCGGTTGAAAAAAACTTAATACCATTATCATAAAAAGGATTATGTGAAGCAGAAATAACAACGCCGGCATCAGCACGAAAGGTGCGTGTTAAATACGCAATAGCAGGTGTTGGCATTGGCCCAGTAAAGGCTGCTGCAACTCCTGCCGAGGCAAAGCCTGCTTCTAGTGCTGATTCAAGCATATAACCTGAAATACGGGTATCTTTACCGATTAATACTTTTTTAACACCATCTTTAGCTAGCACACGACCTGCTGCCCAACCTAATTTGAGTGCAAAATCTGGTGTGATAGGATACTGTCCAACTTTACCCCTAATCCCATCTGTACCAAAATATTTTCGATTAGACATTCTATTCCCTCACACTAACATTTGTTATTTTTAACCACGTTGTTAAACAATAATGCTTTGTTTTAAAGCTATATAGCACTATTTTTTAAAAAACGACTTTTTGATAAACAGTATATTTTAATTTGTAAAAAAACTTCAGAAAAATACACCGGTTAATATGAAGTTATTCTCGATTATCATTGGCAAATTTTAATAATCCTTGACTCTCTTTGATAAAGCGATTGGCATAACTACCAAACCACTGAGTAACTTCATTAAAGTTCTTTATAAACTTAGTTTTGTCACGTTGTTCAATTAAATTAACCATTTCCCCAAAACATTCATAATAACGTTTGATTAATTCAATGTTATCATCAGATGCCATGATAATATCAGCATAAAGTTCAGGATCTTGCGCAAATAGGCGTCCAACCATCATCAGTTCAAGCCGATAGATAGGTGATGATAATGCAATAAGTTGCTCCAAATCTGCTTGTTCACGTTGTAAATTTACACCATATGAAAAAGAGGTAAAATGGCGTAATGCCTGAATGAATGACATACATTTATCATGCTCTTTGGCCGTAATTGCACATAGATTAGCGCCCCAGATCCGCATTTGCTCAATTAACCATTGATACTTTGCCTGTTCGCGTCCATCACAATAAACAATGATTTGTTTAGCTAAGTTTGGCACATCAGGACCAAACATTGGGTGCAAACCAACCACAGGGCCTTGATGCTTATCAAGCATTGCTTTGAGTGGTTTAGTTTTTATGGATGTAAAATCGGTCAAAATACAATCTTTGGGTAATGGTGGTAATTGTTTAATGATTTCGCAAGTTTTATTGATTGGCACGGTCACAATAACAGCAATTGCATCGGCAACAACTTCGGCTGCTTGATGCATTGTTTTTGAACCCAATGTTTTAACCTGATAGCCCGATAAAGTAAATAACCGAGCAAATAACCGACCCATTTGCCCATTACCGCCAACAATCACGACAGACCCTTGACCTGTATAGACTTTTTTAAATCCCTTGTCGTTTTCGCTAATATAAGATTCACGCATCAAACGGCGTAAAATATCTTCAATTAAAGCAGGAGAAACACCTTGCTTTTCAGCCTCTTGCCGTCTTTTAGTGAGCATATCGGCTTCACGTTTAGGATCATAAATGGGAATACCATGCTTGCTTTTTACTTCGCCAACTTCGGCAACTAACGCTAATCGCTTTGCAATTAAGGATAAAATAGATTGATCAACTTCATCGATTTTATCGCGTAAGGCAAGTAGTTCCGTAGACATATTGGGTAGTTCCTTATTATCACAAAGAGTTGCTTTTTCTGTAATAGCTTAACAGTATAACGTATTTTTGGTACGATGCGTATTTAGAACATCAAATCCAAGACAATAAATCAACATGAATGTTATCTCATTTAATATTAACAGCCTTCGTGCTCGAATTCACCAATTAGCAGCTATAATTGATAAATATCAGCCTGATGTAATTGGTTTACAAGAAACGAAAGTTCATAATGATCAGTTTCCTATTGCTGAGCTTGAACCATTTGGTTATTACCTAAACTATCATGGACAAAAAGGACATTACGGAGTTGCTTTACTAACAAAGCAAAAACCACTGTCAGTGCAATGTGGTTTTCCAACCGATGAAGATGAAGCTCAGTGCCGTTTAATTATGGTTGAATTACCTACTAGTAAAGGAAATTTAACCGTAATTAATGGTTATTTCCCGCAAGGCGAAAGTTTACATCATGAAACTAAATATCCAGCTAAACGTAAGTTTTATCAAGATCTGGTTTGCCATTTACAAAAGCACCAATTAAATAATCAATTAACTTTAATTATGGGCGATATGAACATTAGCCCAACGGATTTGGATGTTGGTATTTCAGAAGAAAACCGTAAACGCTGGCTTCGTATGGGTAAATGTTCATTTTTACCGCAAGAGCGTGAATGGATGAGCAATTTAATGTCACTTGGCTTTATAGATACTTATCGTAACGAACATCCAACAAAGCAGGAATATTCATGGTTCGATTACCGCTCAAAAGGGTTTGAAACAGATACAGGACTTAGGATTGATCTAATTTTAGCTAGCCAAAAATTACTATCACATTGCCAACAAACAGGGATTGATTATACTATTCGAGCAATGGAAAAACCCTCAGACCATGCACCTATTTGGGCTAAATTTGATTTAGTATAAATCTGTATCATCGCAATAAAGGATCATCACATGCAAAACAGCTCGGTTTTATCGGTCAAAGATCTTAATCAAATTGTTAAAGATTTACTGTCTGATGCAATTGGGCAGGTCTGGTTAGTGGGCGAAGTTTCTAACTTTTCACGCCCATCATCAGGTCATTGGTATTTTTCGTTAAAAGACGATAGTGCACAAGTACGTTGTGCGATGTTTCGCAACAGTAATTTTCGGGCTGGTTTTACGCCACAAAATGGGCAACAAGTTTTAGTTAGAGCAACAGTAACCTTATACGAAGCTCGTGGTGAATATCAACTGGTTATTGATAAAATTCAGCCCGCAGGTGCGGGGTTATTACAACAAAAATTTGAACAGTTAAAGAAACGACTTTCAGATGAAGGGGTATTTGATGCCATTTATAAAAAGCCACTCCCTGAAAATATCCGCACCGTTGGTATTATTACATCATCAACGGGGGCTGCGTTGCATGATATTTGCCAGATATTAAAACGTCGTGATCCAAGTTTGCATTTGATCATCTACCCAACGCAAGTACAAGGCATTGAAGCGGCTGAACAAATTGCTAAAATGATTCAAATTGCCAACATTCGTCAAGAATGTGATGTCTTAATTGTTGGGCGAGGTGGAGGATCGATTGAAGATTTATGGTCATTTAACGAAGAAATCGTTGCAAGGGCTATATTTGCAAGTCAACTACCGATTGTCAGTGCGGTGGGGCATGAAATTGATTTCACCATTGCTGATTTTGTTGCCGATATTAGAGCTGCAACACCATCGGCCGCTGCCGAATTAGTTAGCCAAGATAGCCTAGAGCAGGTCAAGCGCTTACAAGTTCAACAGCAGCATTTATCTATGGCGATGGATTACTACTTAATACAGAGTCGAGAAAAACTAAATAAATGGTATCATCGGTTGCAAACTCAGCACCCACAAACAAAGTTAGCAAAACAGCTAAACACGCTGCTCACTTATCGCCACACATTATACGATAATATTCAGCAATATTTGCTCAGGCAATCAAACTACTCTAATCAATTAGATAAACGGTTATCACGTGTTTCGCCACAAAATAAAATTTACCATTTTCAGCAGCTTGTTAGTCAAAAGCAGCAACAAATTATTCATTTAGTACAGCAAAAACTGACTCAATCTCAACACCAATTTGTTTTACAAACCTCCCAACTTAATAGCGTCAGCCCACTTGCGACACTTGAAAGAGGTTACTCTGTTACGACAAATCAAAATAACACAGTGGTTCGCCTTCCTGAACAAGTTGCTGTTGGTGAATTAATTATTACAAAGCTAAAAAAAGGCAGTATTGTTAGTCAAGTTACCCAAATTGATAAGTGAAAATATTATTTAAAAATGATTTATGAGTCGTTTATAACTCGTTTATTACTAAGTGTTTGTCTGATTTTTGCAATTTAGGTGAGCATTAGTATATAATCCAAGCAATAAAAAATTGCGATATTATTCAGAGAGTTTATGCATTATCCAATCGGTATTGATTTAGGTACGACAAACAGCTTAATTTGTGTTTGGCAAGATGGCAAACCAGTCCTTATCCCTAACTCAATTGGTGAAGTTATTACACCATCTGCAGTAAGTATTGATGAAGACGATTCTATTTTAGTTGGACACGCGGCGTTGTCTCGTTTAACTACACATCCTAATCGTAGCGCAGCGGCTTTTAAACGTTTTTTAGGTTCAAATAAAGTATTTGAATTAGGTGACAAAAAATTTACACCAACTGAACTTTCAGCCATGGTTTTAAAATCACTTAAAGCTGATGCCGAAGCGTTTTTAAAACAAGAAATTAATGATGTGGTTATTTCGGTTCCAGCTTATTTTAATGATGAACAACGCAAACAAACACGGTTTGCTGCTGAGTTAGCAGGATTAAATGCGGTACGTTTAATTAATGAACCAACCGCCGCAGCCATGGCATATGGATTACACGAAGAACAATCTGGCAATACATTAGTATTTGATTTAGGTGGTGGCACATTTGATGTGACTGTACTTGAATATGCCATGCCGATTATTGAAGTGCACGCTTCTGCTGGTGATAACTATTTAGGTGGTGAAGATTTTACGCATGACCTTGTTAAAGCTTGTTTGAGTGAATGGAATCTTAAAAAGCAAGATATTCCGACCGATGATTATGCTCGCTTATTAGATTTAGCCGAACAACTAAAATGTAAATTAAACGGTGAACAGTCACACACCTTAACTTGGGTTTGGCAGGATAAGCAGTGGCAATTTTCTTTAAACGAAAATCGAGCTAAAACGCTATGGTTACCATTACTTAATCGCTTACGAGCACCAATTGAACAAGCATTAAATGATGCACGCTTAAAACCTAATCAGCTTGAACATATTGTCTTAGTGGGTGGCTCATCACAATTGGGTGTGGTACGTGAGCTGGTGACCAAATTATTTGGCAAATTACCGTATCGCCATATCAATCCGACAACGATCGTGGCACAAGGTGCTGCAGTTCAAGCGGCGTGTCGATTGCGAAATGCCGATGTTGAAGAAGTTATTTTAACTGATGTGTGCCCTTATACGCTCGGGATTGAAAGTTGTTCAAATAATGTCAGTGGGTTATTTTCACCCATTATTGAACGTAATACCATTGTACCGACATCAAAAGTAAAAACATTTTACACAACACACCCTCAGCAAAAAGTGATATGTATTTCGGTTTACCAAGGCGAAAACCCTCGCGTTGAAAACAACGTTTTAATTGATGAGTTTGAAGTGCCCCTAACGCCGATGGAAAGAACACAAGGAATTGATGTTCGCTTTAGTTATGATCTAAATGGCTTATTAGAAGTCGATGTGGTTTTGGTTGAAACCGGTAAGCAACATGGCAAAGTGATTGATCATAGCCCAATAGGCTTAACAGACAAACAAAAACAAGACAGTCATGAGCGCTTGAAAGCACTTAAAATTCATCCTCGTGATGAAATGCCAAATCGTACTTTATTGGCAAGGTTAGAACGTGCATGGGCACAATCACTGGGTGATGAACGACTATTAATTGGGTCATATATCGAAGTTTTTATGGAAGCATTAAATAGACAAAATCCTGAAGAAATTAACGAAATTCGTTGTGAAATTGAAGCTAATTTACAAGATCTGAATCGATAACCAATAAAATTTTAAAAATATAAAAAGTCCTCTTTTTTAGAAATAAAAAGAGGACTTTATTTTGTTTACTTTTCCTTTTCTTTGGTTGCTTTTTCTACTGGCGGTCCAAAACGGTTAGTGTATTTGATGCCAGAAATCCAAAATGGCGCAAAAAATAAGAGATAAGCCAATATTTCGCCCACAAAACCCATGAGCGGTTCCCCTTTATAGATATCATTAAAACGTCGTTTTAAAGCAAAAACCATATTGGTCACAGCAATGGAATAACAAATCATAGAAAAAGTAGGACTATTCAATTCAAAATTGTTGTTAAGTACGTTCATCAAGCCTAACACGATGAAGCTACAACATAATTGTATAATAAAACCTTTTATATTGGTTCGCCCTTTCCAACGCCAAAACTGCCACCATTTATTTTTAGGTAATGACTGTGATTCCAGTTTTTGTCCATTTTCATTATTTTTTGCTATAAGTAATGATGCACAAAGCCGTAAGACTAAATCATTGTCACTACTGTTTTTAAACCTGTCTAATGTTTCAAGTTCATCGTCATCACATATACCGTAATAGCTAGACAAACAACGTTCAGCAAGGTTTGTTATTTTTGTTAATTGTTTAGGATAACTGTTTTTTTGGCGATCAAAAGATGGTGTAATCCAATTCTTTTGTAGAGCTTTGGCTATTTTAATTAACTCTTTATTATCACCAGTAATATTTTGTAACATTGTATCTAATTTATTTTTTTGCTCAGGTTTATTTAGTACAATTATGTACAACAGCATTAAATAAATTGGATCTCTATTTGCCAGTTTTTGTGTCCATATTTGCTCTATTTTTTGCTCAATATCGTCAAAATCAATGTAGTTAGGTGAATCAATATACCATTCAATAGAATCTGGGTAATTAATTAAAACACAATTAATTAGTTCACTATCATTATTTATCAGGTTATATAGCTCTGTTTCATTTTGCCAGTTGCCATGCTTAAATATCTCTATTAATGGTTTAAACGGGTTATCTTCCTCGATAATAAAAGTATTGTTTTCTTGTTGAAGAAATTTTGCCATTTCTAATGGAACCCAATTAATGGCGACAATTAATAAATAACGACGATACCATTGCCAATAAGCTTCTTTATTATTAGCGATAACCGAAAGTTCTGGGGATTTTGGTAATTGATAATAATCATTGAATTTTAAAAATATAGACCAATCAAACATTTCCATATTTGAATAATGAATGCTTTGATATAAATGTGACTTAGCAATATCAGGAATATCGTTAAACCTATCTAACCATAAACGGCCATATAAAACTTGCTTGCCATCTTTATCGGGATCGAATTGGGGCGGAATTTTGGCTTTTTCATTGTTATCAAATAACCATGCCTTAAATTCTTGCACGGGTGAAAGCTTTGTAAGCCATGCAAGATGTTGCCTTGCTTGGCGTTGCAAATGTTGCAAAATAAATTGTTCAAATGGATCATCGCTTTGATCGTCTAAAATTTCTTGTAATAATATTTCATTACCGTGACGTAACATAATGGCATGTCGATATAAACGATATAATCGATTATTGCCGTCATCAAGTAACAATGTTGATAAGACTTGTTTGTAATTCCAGTTTGTATCCAAAGCCCAATTAACAAAATCGATAATTTCTTTTGGATACTCGTCAATATTCTCTAATGCGGCTAATCGTGCTGTTGTGGTTGCCGTTATTTGCGGGATAGTATGTAAATAATTTTCTGTTTTATCGACAGCGACACAATAACTATTGTTCAGCGCCATAACTAATAATGGGAAGTAATTTTTTTCAAAATAAACACACCACCCCGCTATACAGCTTTCTGCTTTTTGTTGATAATGACCTGAATAATACAACTCTAACCAAGCTTGTAAGGCATTTTGTTTGTCTTCGAGCAAAGTATATTGGATAGCGGCAATATATTTCCATTCGATAATAATACTTTCGTCTTCATCGCCTTCATCAATACATTTTAAAGCATAATCCAAAATAGATTGATTTTTTAGGTTCGCACTACTATACCAATGAGAAAACTCAAGCATAAATTTCTTATCATCAGGAAGATAAATAACTGTATCTTGAGCTAAAAATGCACAAACATTTTCCGAACTACGTTCCCAAAATAACCATTTGGCATAAAATATATAATCGATAGTTACATTTTGTAGTGTTTTATTGGTTGTTGGCAAGCATGTGTAATCAAATAAATCACCGCGATCAATGTTATTTAAATAATTATCATATTTTTCATATTCATCAGTGAATTGTGTCATGAGTTGCTGACGCCAGCGTAAATTATCGGCTAAAATTTTGACACATGACTCAGATATATCTGTTGTTTTGTAACTTAATTCTAATAGTCGCCATTTTACCGAATCGATAACTGTCATCGGATAGTCATAGAATGAACCGATAAATTTTTGCCATTCATCAATGTTATAGCATCGCATTGGATCGGTTAACAGGGCTTGATAAGCCTCGCAAATTTCATTTGCTTTGATTTGTTCTTCTGTTAGTTGTGGCGCTGCTTGTTCTGAATTCTGTGTCATTTCATCAACAGCTGTTTCGGGCGATTTAGCATAATTCATTGCCGATTCATAAGCTTCACGCAGTGCTTTAAAGCCATCGGGATCCGTTTCAGGATGATATAACGGTAACTTTACACGATATGCTTGACGAATAACCGCGGTGTCTGTTGTTTTTTCGATGCCTAATAATTGCCAAAAATTTGTACTCATGACCAATCATACTCCGCTAGTGATTCTGGTTTTTCTAGTTCGACGATTTCTGTATACCAAGGTAGGCGATTACAAGGTGAATCCTTGTCGTTAGTTAATATTTTCATGGTATATGTTTGTGATGATCGGGTTAATTCGCAGCGTAATGCTTCAAGATCTTCTTTATTGTTGAGATTTTCCCAATATTGAAACCCAATCGACCAACCAGCAAAATAGTGATGCCAAGAACTATAAAAATATTGAGAACGCTCGGCAATTTTTGAAAAAATCCACAGAGCTTCTTCTTCAGTAATATATTTATTGGTTGTACCATTGCGTAGCAAATATCCCATACGGGCATAATCCCAACTACGAATACCACCGTAGCCGCATACACAAAAAGTTTGTTCAACGAACGTCATTAATATTTTTTGATAATCATCTTGTGCTTGATAATAATCACGCCATTGTGATTCAGACACTCTAGAATACATTGCATAATATCGCGATAATGGTGGTGCATGCCCATCATCAACCATATCAAACACACAGTTTAGTAATTTTTGTCGAGAATCTATTCCCCAATCATCCTCCATATCAACAAATGTTCTGTCGGGGAAAAAAAATGGTGACGTATAACTTGCACCATATCTCTTATTTAAAGCGACCATTGGCGCAGATAAACCATATAGCCAATCGATACAATCTTGATTCATATTTCAATTCCAATCATCTGATTTATTTTACTTCTTGACAAAAGATAGCAGATTTTTATTAAAATAAAAATCGAAATTCAAGTAAAAATTATGATGATGTTAAGTCTAATGAAATGCTAAACCCATGCTACATACTGGCATAAATTATAAAATTATTTTGCAAATCAACCTCTACAAGGCATAATAAAGCCAAATATATTGGGATTTGATTATTACAGGATAATAAATCATAAGGAGCTATAATGAAAAAGATCGTCATAATGGCAATGTTAATCTCTTGTACATTAATGTTGCAAGGCTGCGTTGCTGCCGTTATAGGGATTGGTGCAGGGGCTACGGCCAAAGTTGCTACGGATCCTCGTACTGCGGGTACCCAAGTTGATGATACAACACTTAGTTCACGCATGAGTATGAAAATTAAAAACAATGGGCCGTTCTTTATTGGATCGCGCATTATTATGAGCACTTATAATGGCAATATTCTTTTAACTGGGCAAGCAAATAATGAACAAATCGAAAAAGCCGAAAGTCTAGCTTATCAAGTTGAAGGAGTAAAAAAAGTCTATAACCAAATTCGTATTGGTGAACCGGTTGGAGCAGGAACTATTACCAATGATGCTTGGATAACTACTCAAGTTAAATCTCAACTGATTTTGAATTCGCAAACCAAAGCACGCAACATTAAAGTTGTTACTGAAAATAGCGAAGTATTTTTAATTGGTATTGTCTCATCACAAGAAGGTAAAACAGCGGCAGAGCTGGCAAGTAAAGTTCGAGGTGTGAAGAAAGTTGTCACCCTATTTACTGATATTAACAATTAACCAATAACAAAAAATAGACTATAAATAGGAGGCTAATTAGCCTCCTATTTATAGGACCGACTCAATGCGCTCAATCAATTTTTCCAGCCCTTGCAAACGAGATTGGCTCAGTTCGTCAGTAATTTTTAATTCATGCAAAACCGATTGGAAATCAATGGCAGCTATTTGCTGTGCTGTTTTGTGATTAGCAATACTGATTAACACAGCCAATAACCCTTTCACAATTCGCCCTTCGCTATCGCCGCTAAAAACATAGGTATTATCAGCCTGTTTTTGATAAGTCAGCCAAACGCGATTTTCACAGCCATTCACTTGGTTTTCTATTGTTTTTTGGGATTGAGGAAAATCAGGCAATTGCTTTGCTAACATCACAAGCTGCCGGTAACGATCTTGCCAAGAATGTTGCTGTGAAAATAATTCGATTAAAGCTTGCTGTGATAGCATAATATTGACCTATTTATGGTTGATTATTGTGTAACAAATATTCAAAATCAGATACCGATTAGTATAACATTACACCAATATTTCAATCGTACTTTGTAGCACTGAAATAAATTTATCCACATCTTGCTGATTATTATATGGCATCAATGAAACACGCACTGCACCGTGGCAACCTAATTTATTCATCAAAGGCTGAGCACAAAGTTCGCCAGTACGAATAGCAATATTTTGTTCACTTAACAAAATAGCAATATCATTATGATGAATATTATTAATATTAAAAGTGATTATCGGGCTATCATCCTCACTATAAAATTGAATATCGGCAAATTGGCTTAGTTGCGATTTTGCATAATAAGCTAGCTGTTTTGTATAGTTTTCTGCTTGTCTATTATCCCAACTTTTTAACCACTCAAGTACCGCATTAAAACCAACAATACCGGCAATATTAGGTGTGCCGGCTTCAAATTTATAAGGAAGATCTTCTTGAATAAAATCATCAAACGAAGCGCTTTTTAGCATTTTACCGCCGCCATGCCAAACTGACATCTGCTCAAGTAATGCCTTTTTACCATATAAAACACCAAGCCCCGTTGGACCGTACAACTTATGGGTAGAAAAGGCATAAAAATCGATATCTAACTGGTTAACATGAATTGCATGATGAACAACACCTTGCGCACCATCCACCACCAAAACGGCATCATATTGATGAACAATATAACTAATTGCAGCCAAATCAGGACAAAACCCCGTCACGTTCGACATTTGGGTAATTGCAACAATTTTAGTCTTCGCTGACATTAACGACGACAACGCATTAACATCCGATGACCACTTAACGACTTTAGCGCCAGTTTGCTCAGCCACAATCAACCAGGGTAACAAATTGCTATGATGCTCTAATTCACTCACAATAATTTCATCATCTGGTTGCAATAATGGGCGAGCATAGCTCTGGGCAATTAAGTTAATTGACTCGGTTGCCCCCCGAGTCCAAATAATTTCAGCGCTGCTTTTAGCATTGATAAAATCGGCAACATTTTTCCTTGTCTTATCAATTGTGGAAGTGACTTGCAATGCATCTTGGTGCAAACTACGTTTTGCTGTAGCCGTATTTTGAGCATAATACACCCGTGTTGCATCGACCAAGGCATGTGGTTTAAGTGCCGTTGCTGCCGAATCAAGATATACGCTATCATGATTGAGCGCAGGAAAATTTTCTCGAAACTGTTCAGGCAGAAAATGCTTATTGGGTAAGTTCAAGTCCGGCAATCCCATTCCAGTAACCATTACAGTCTCGTTTATGTTCAATTGTCAGTGGATTTAACCCATCTTCGTTAGCTTTGAACTGCTTTACAACATCAAGCGTTTCAACACCAAGAGGTGAAATACGAACAATATCGACTAATCCTTTCATCTCTTTAAGATTATTGCCTAAATTGTAACAATAACCGCTTTGGGTCTGAATACCGTTTAACACAAACACCTTTTGCTGTTCTTGCGAAAACACCTCACGCCCAACAGGATACTTAATACAACAAGTTTCACACTTATCTTTAGGTTTATCTTCCGATCTTGCCGTAAAACAGCGAGCTGAATAAGCCAAAGGTAAATAACCATAACTGAACACTTCGACTTCAAAATTTCGTGCAATATTCAAACTTTCAAACTGTTTAAGCACATTACTCAACCAATCGCGCGACAGCTCAACCGGCATACACCAACGCACCATGCCTTGTTTTTGTAATAACTTTAATGTTAAAGCGTTATAACAGTTAATGGCAGGACCTGCAACAAACGGCAACTTATGTTCTTGCGCAATATTAATTGCCGCCAAATCATTGGCCTCGACTAAAAAATCGCCATTATTTACTAATTGTCGCAACTCATTAAGTTCTGAGGGCGCCTCAAGTAAAGCCAGTGTTGACAGCACGACTTGCTTGCCAGATTTAGCAATCTCTTTTGCCAGCTCAAGCCAATTGGCGACTTTCATTTCACGGCGCTTAGTACAAACCGTCTCGCCCATATAAATAATATCCGCTTGACTCTCTTTAGCGGCATAATAAAAAGCTTCTGTTTCAGTTTTAGGCCAATAATAAAGCACTGGTCCTAATGCGTATTTCATGGTTTTGCTCACTATATTTATGTTAGATCTTTTTCAATGATTTACGTTGATGCTGTTAGCACATTACCTATTGCTAACTCACCTTATTGCCATTTACGGTGATAAGCGCCTAATGTTGTTTGTGTGCCTTCTGACACCGAACCAAGCGTATCCATCCAACGTTGTTCGGCTTGGAACGATTGCGGATTGGCTTTATAGCGATCGATGGCTTGTCGCCACACTTTAGTGACTTGCTCAACATAAGCAGGACTACGCTGACGGCCTTCTATTTTGACCGATGCAATATTTGCGGCAAACAGTTCAGGCAATAGCTCAATGGTATTTAAACTTGTTGGTTCTTCAATAGGGTGATAAAGCTCCTGACCAACAAAATAGCGTCCTTTACATAGCGTTGGGTAACCTGCATTTTCGCCTTTTTTATGGCAATCAATTAACACATTATTCAGTCTTGATTCCAGTCCTTTTTCGGTCTCTTCCCAACGAACAAATTTGGCAGGCGAACATGCGCCAACGGTATTAGGGGATTCGCCAGTCAAATAGGATGACAAATAGCATCGCCCCTCGGCCATAATACACAAGCTACCAAAAGCAAACACCTCGAGCGGAACCGGTGACACTTGTGACAACTGTTTAACTTGATGCATTGAAAGCACACGCGGCAAAACAATACGATGGACTTGAAAGTTATTATGATAAAACTTAATCGACTCCTCATTGGTCGATGACGCCTGCACAGAAACATGACGCTCAAGATGGGGGTACTTTTCAGCCGCATAATCAAGCATAGCAAGATCAGCAATAATTAACGCATCAGCACCAATATTGGCTGCAGTATCAACTGCATATTGCCAACGTTCAAAATTATCGGGGTGGGCAAAGGTATTAATGGCAATATGTAGCTTTTTGCCACGTTTATGCACATAATCCGATGCCTCAATCAAACGCTTCTCATTAAAATTCAAACCAGCAAAATGACGGGCATTGGTATCGTCTTTCAAACCAATATAAACAGCATCAGCACCATTATCAATGGCGACTTTTAGTGATGGTAAAGATCCTGCTGGACAAAGAAGTTCCATAATTATTCCTAACTTAAATTTGGTCTTTTATACGCTGTGTATTATGCAATAATTCTGAGTTTAATGCGAATGGAAAGCGGTTGTTATGTTTAAAAAATGGATAGTGTACTCTAACCACCGTCAAAAATATGACATGAATAATTTAACTTTTTATAAATGGAGGAAAAAATACGGTGGGGTATTTACAAATCCATCATCGCCACGGGAGGAATAAACCACGCCTTGCCGTCAGTTGATAGATTGGATAGTTTCGGTGTATTCGCATTGCTTTGTTCTGTGCTGGTTGTTTGAGCTTGCGCTTGTGCTTGTGCCACTCGTTGCCACCACAGTGAGGGTTTAATGCGTTGCGCTTTTTCTAGTTGCCAGTTTGTTTTGACATGTTCATGCGCTTCGTCTACTTTTTTCATCGCAATATCACGCTGATAAAGCTCGGTGATTCTCCACTCATCTAATCCCGCTGCAATCAGCGTTTTTTGTTGTTGTTTCTCTTCTTCAAATAAGTCATCAACTTCGTTCCATTTGCTTAGTGCCTCATCGGCATACCATATTGTAAATATCCCAAACTTAGTACACAACTCACGTAGAAAATTAAGCTGCTTGTTTTAGTGTTTTATACTCAATTGGTGTCATGTT
>NZ_WTEW01000135.1:0-332 GCF_009795865.1 Gilliamella sp. Pas-s27 | reverse complement strand
TATACTTGAATTTACGTGCTGCTTTACTCCGTAATCCCAATTGTTGCAAAACACGGCTAATTGTCCTTTCTGAAACTTGATAGCCCGCTTCTCTTGCATCATGAAGCAGGCTTGACGCACCCAAACAGGCTTTATGTTGCCAATACTGCTTTTGGATATACTCGCTGAGTTTGGTTGATTTGTTTGCTCTTTTTAACCAAGCATAATAACCCGATGAACTGACACCAAGTAATGAGCATATCCTAGTAACGGGATAGCAGATTAAATGGTTTTTCATATAAGCGTACTTCACCAACTTGGATTGTTGATGAAGTACACATGCGCCTTTTTTA
>NZ_WTEW01000134.1:0-336 GCF_009795865.1 Gilliamella sp. Pas-s27 | reverse complement strand
CTGTCTTTGGTAAATAAGTTAATTTCTGTTTACTGTTTGCCGTACCATAAACCGCAATGCCTTTTACTTCAACTTCGGGGTTGCCTACTTTTTTATTATCTTCCTTGCAGATTTCATAGTCTTTATTGGCATCCGCCGTCTTTCCTGTCGGTCTATCTTTTGCTGTCGTACCAATATCTTTATGCCAAACATAACCTGTAATATTGCCCAATTCAGTTTGAAACCCATTTGGTGTCACCACCGTGCCGGTGGTTATCGACACAATTTTATACCAACCAGGCATATCCTCTTTTTGTTCACCTAAACGAACTTTACTCCCCTTTAGTAATAAGCCAA
>NZ_WTEW01000133.1:0-338 GCF_009795865.1 Gilliamella sp. Pas-s27 | reverse complement strand
AGCCTTTGGGTGCGTTTAGCCAAGCCGTATGCCGGTAGCACCTATGGCTTTCACTTTCCGTTAATTGACGGGACGGAAGTGGCCATTGCCTTTATGGATGGCAACCCCGATAGGCCGTATATTGCCCATGCCATGCATGACAGTGCGCATCCTGACCTTGTTACCACCATCAACAAACACCGCAATGTGATTCGCACACCGGCCAACAACAAACTGCGCATGGATGACAAACGCGGGCAAGAGCACATTAAATTGGCGACCGAATACGGCAAAAGCCAACTTAATTTAGGTCACTTAGTTAACCAAAACAAAGACGAGCGCGGAGAGGGATTTGAGCT
>NZ_WTEW01000132.1:0-339 GCF_009795865.1 Gilliamella sp. Pas-s27 | reverse complement strand
GTGCCGTAATACTTTAAAGTTAAAAAAGTAACTTTCGTTAACATAGACTTTACCCGTTTTACGGTTAAATATAATGGGACTGCCAAGACGAGAGAAAGCATTTTGGTAAAATTCAGGAATAGTTATGTATAAAGAAGCACAACAAGTAATAAAGCCAATTACCCCCATTATTGTTAGTTTGTCACCAATTTCAGAGTCATTGAACCAGAAAATCATTATAAAAGAACCAACAGTTAATATATTTAACAAAATAATAGCAACAAAATAAAGGCAAGCATAAAAAATCTGATCATTGAGATCCTGACGAATAAAGGCACAGTAGTTATTATTGGCATAGCT
>NZ_WTEW01000131.1:0-341 GCF_009795865.1 Gilliamella sp. Pas-s27 | reverse complement strand
TCGCTTAAGCTATGCCAATAATAACTACTGTGCCTTTATTCGTCAGGATCTCAATGATCAGATTTTTTATGCTTGCCTTTATTTTGTTGCTACTATTTGCGGAAGTGGAATTATCATTGGATCTATTTGGTTAATTGTTCATCATGATAACTCTAAAATAGAATTTGTTGATATAATAGTAATTTTGAATTTTATTACATGCTGTCTCGGTATGTATTATGTTATTCCCCAAGTGTACTATTATCTATTCTCCCGTCGTGGCAGTCCCATTATATTTAACCGTAAAACGGGTAAAGTCTATGTTAACGAAAGTGACTTTTTTAACTTTAAGTTTTTACGGC
>NZ_WTEW01000130.1:0-342 GCF_009795865.1 Gilliamella sp. Pas-s27 | reverse complement strand
TTTGTCTTCGGGTGGGCAAGATTTATCAGAATATGTACCCCTATACAATTCATTACCTTGAAGGTGAAATAGATCCAAAAGATCCTTATGATAAAATCGACGCTAATAACGAACTTAACTTAAAACTCTCTCTTTATGCCAAAGAGGGATTATTTACTGAAGAGTTAGTTGGTCACGATGGCGACAAGCCACTCTACCGCTATAATTTAACTGATGAAGGGCGTAAATATCTTGATAAAGAATGGTGGGGAGGAACAAATTTCTGTTTTGGTCGAATTGTGGTTGATAAAATTGATGGGGTTGATAATCAGTTGCAAGGAATGCGTATGGTTTATTTTTATT
>NZ_WTEW01000129.1:0-343 GCF_009795865.1 Gilliamella sp. Pas-s27 | reverse complement strand
ATTTTATGCTTGTCCAATCACGAAATAACACACCAACGGATTTGGCGCGGTTATCAATGTAATAAACATCAATTGCCAGTATCATATTAAATTATCTTCTCTTTAAAACATTATTTATTAATGAATCAATACATTGAAACTCACAGAGTAAGATAACATTATTACAGTTATTAATTCAATGCGATAATAGTCACTTCTGTATTGATTATTCTATTAATTATTATTAAATATACTTATTAAACTTAGTTATTTTGATGATCATAAGCCAATCCACTAAACAATACATCATTTAAAAAGTACAGGCCGTCAATCTGTTGCAAATAACTTAACTCTACCCGAATGG
>NZ_WTEW01000128.1:0-348 GCF_009795865.1 Gilliamella sp. Pas-s27 | reverse complement strand
ATAAGGGTTATATTAAATTAACCTCACTGGTAATTACCCAGCTTAAACCTGAAAAATTAGACAAAGTCGTGGTATTAAAAGCACCAATGCCAATAAAGAAAGGTGATTTTATTGGTTACCTTGGTCATAATGTGAGTCAAAGCGAGCGTTTTGACGAGCCTAAAGAAGCGCCGTTATCGAACATGAAACGGGCGTTAGACAATCAATTACTGCCATTAGCGCATATTGAATTATTGACCTGTGATGATTTTCCTGATTTTATCTCTAAAACCCGTGCCTTAGCAGACCAGTTACCTGAAAGCGAAAAGACTATCATATTAGTTGAAAAAGAGGCCATATTAGCGCAAG
>NZ_WTEW01000127.1:0-349 GCF_009795865.1 Gilliamella sp. Pas-s27 | reverse complement strand
GCATCATGATTAAATATGCCTCCATCAACATTCTCAATAACTATTTTATCTAACATTTTTTCAAAAGAATTTGCATAATAAACTTTATAGTTAAACATATTATTATGTTCCCTGATGAAACTTAAACGTTTAACTTGATGCTCTTTACCATCAAGATAAACCGCATATTTATCATCAAAATAAAATTCTGCATTATCTTGTCCAATAGTACCGGTATAAATACGGAACATGGCATGGCTAATGGCGGGGGTTAATAATATCGTGAGTAAGATACACTTTATATACTTCATTTTGTTATTCCTTATTTTTTATTTGTGCGTTGTTGTTTGGCTTTTGCTTCTCTTTTAGC
>NZ_WTEW01000012.1:0-76002 GCF_009795865.1 Gilliamella sp. Pas-s27 | reverse complement strand
ATGTGGCATAATCAGCAAATATTTAGTGATTTAAAAGAGAGAAAACAAGAGCTTAAATGATTTATTAATTTTTATAATACCGTTAAACAGCATAAAGCGATTTCAGGGGAAACGCCTTATGAGTTTTTAAAAGATTATTTTAACCATGATGTGTAAACAACTCGGCGTTTTCCTACATATTAATGATTTTTTCGTTCTTGTGGATCTATACCTTGGCTTACTAATGTTCTATATTATTCCTCACGTTTTTGCCTAGCCTGCTGTAATGTAACTTTAGGATAACTACCAAAACTAACCAAAATCCTGTTATTAGAGACTAGGTTAATAAATTAAATCACCATATCTTTGAGCTATTCACTTTGATGAGTATACAGTCCATTGCCATCGGACAAAGTGTAATGCTTATCCTTTAGTTTTTTTTGGGGTAATTTGAGTATCATTTAAAGGTTTTATTATCTTTGCCATGTTATACGTTTTTAAGTTATATCCGAGCGTATAACATAACATATAACATAAAAATTTGAATTTTGCTAAATCTTATTGAATTCAGATGAACCTTCAAATCATTATAAAGCTTGTTTCTATTGCTTTTTTTGAACGTTTTTGAATTTTATTGAATGGTATAATTCTGACCCCAGCAGGAATCGAACCTGCAACTAGCCCTTAGGAGGGGCTTGTTATATCCATTTAACTATGAGGTCATAGGGGCGCTCATTTTAATAAATTTATAAAGATAATGCTATTTAAATAACGAAAAATTTTTTATTTTGAGTAATCATGATACAATTACACCATATTTAATCTTATCACTTTTAAACGAAGATATTATGAAAAAACGAATAGTTAGTATGATGTTTTCTGTGATGGCACTAACGAGTTGTGCCACTTATCAGGCCGAAACTAATTCCTATAGTGATCCGTTATCTGGCTTTAACAAAACCATGTTTGATGTTAACTACTATGCGCTTGATCCTTATGTCTTACGCCCTGCTGCAGTAGCTTGGAAAGATTATGTCCCTACTCCTATTCGTACTGGTGTGGTTAACTTTTCATCTAACCTTTCTGAACCCGCTTCGATGGTGAATAATCTATTACAAGGTGATGTTCATAAAGCAGGTACACATTTAGCACGATTCTTTTTAAATACTGTTTTCGGTTTTGCTGGTTTAATGGATGTTGCTAGCATGTCTGATCCACAATTACAAAAAGGTGGAAAACGAAGTTTTGGTGATGTTTTAGGTCATTACGATGTCCCTTATGGCCCTTATGTTGTGCTACCATTTTATGGATCAGCAACGTTAAGAAACGAAGGTGGTCACGTAGTTGACACCCTTTACCCACCGCTTGTTTGGTTAGACTGGCAATGGGCATTAGTGCGAGGTGTGTTTGATGGAGTTGAAGCGCGTGCTGTTGCGATCGAATATGAAGATTTAATTAAAAACAGCGATGACCCTTACAACTTTATGCGCAATGCCTACTTCCAACGTAACGACTTTGTAGCATCAGGCGGTAAAGTCGATGAAAGTAAGCAACAACAACGTGAAGAAACCATTAATGATTTTATTAATGATATCGATTCACAATAACTTTTATTAAATTAAATAAAAACCGCGCTAATAATAGGCGGTTTTTTTATTAGTGCTGATGCTATTTGATTCATCAATAGAAAACATATCACTTACTTGTGAACAGCGTTAATTTTATTTTTTTGTATATTTATTTTTCAAGTTACTGTAAGTCATATCTATAAACCATTTTAGTTAAATGTTTTATTTTAATACTGGTCTCATTTCTGGCAGATAATGCCAAAATCGACTTGGCATCTGTTGCCGTTGTAATTTAGGATTGATACGTTCTTTGATAGTTAACGCATTGCAATAGCGTTGCCACATGGTTTGAAATAATGCTTCTTCTTTAGTTAGATACTGCTGATTAACTTGGTTGTGAATAATCAAATCATCCTTATTAATAAGCGAAACAGGCTCAACAGTGTGTAAATTATAAAAATAACCATATTCACGCTTTTCGTCATATATCGCCCATTTTTGATCGGCAAAGCGCTCTTTAAAAAATCTAAGTACTAATGGCAATACATTATAAATAGGAGCGATAACCGAAAAATACACTTTATCATTGTTATCATGATGCTCAAACTCACTGTTAAGTGGATTACTAATAGCATTAAAGCGTATAAATTGCATCACACGATGCCGTTCTCGACTTACTTTTTTTGCAATATCATGCACGGTTAACACATCATGATCAGCAAAATCGGTTTCGATTGATTGAGATGATTTAAATACCTTACAAATATAACGAAAAACAGTCAAATCGCTTTCGGGTAATTCTGATAGCCACACATACATTAAATGGCGAAGTGCAATTTTACTGACCTTTTTAATTAATGCTACACGCACTCGCTGATATTTAGACTCGCTAAATTCGACATGATGCCTGTCAGATACTAACAACGGCTCAATCTGCTCTACCGTTAACAAGCATTCGGGCATTTTTTTCAGTTTAAACGCATCAAACACCGCACATAACAGTCCTTCAAAACTTTTATCGTAGTAAAACGCTAACACCCTACCACCCCATCACCAATTGCTGAGGAACATTATTTTGCTTATCTTCTAATAAAGATCGTTCTTGCAAAGGCTGCTCTTGCAAAGTAAGTCGGATATAATCGGCCGAAGAATCAAGTAATTTAAACTGTTTCATTTCGTGACACACAACAAAAAACTTGGCACGCTTTAAAACCACCCCAATACGCTTAAGTGCCTCAAAAGTCAGTTTACGATGACGTCTTGCCATCACAATTAACTTTGCTGATTTAACCCCAATACCCGGAACACGCAAGATTTTTTGATAACTATCACGATTAACATCAACAGGAAAATACTGTGGATTACGAATTGCCCAAGCCAGTTTAGGATCAACCGCTAAATCAAGATCAGGATACTGATCGTTCACAATTTCATCGACATTAAAATCATAAAAACGTAATAACCAATCCGCTTGGTATAAACGGTTTTCACGCACTCTGGGTACGTCTTGGACAACGGGCAAACGTTTATCGTAACCATTTACAGGAATAAAACCCGAATAATAAACTCGCTTCATGCTTGGTCTTTTATAGAGTTTAGAAGTTAATTGCAAAATTTGCTTATCTGACTCATCTGTCGCACCTATAATCACTTGCGTACTTTGCCCTGCGGGTACAAATTTAGGGGTGGATCGAAATTTTTTGCGATCTTCGATATTTTCTAACAAATTTTGATGAATTTGGCGCATTGGTTGATAAATGCTTTGATGATCTTTATCGGGCGCTAATAATTTAAGATTTTCTTCGGTTGGAATTTCTAAATTAACACTCATTCTATCAACCAACAAACCTGCTTGATCAATAAGTTCATTACTTGCACCAGGGATCGCTTTCATATGAATATAACCATTGAAGCCATGCTCATTACGCAAAATTTTTACCACTCTAATCATCTTTTCCATCGTATGATCAGGGCTTCTTACAATGCCAGAACTAATAAACAAACCTTCAATATAATTACGGCGATAAAATTCAATGGTCAAATCGGCCAGTTCTCTTGGTGTAAAGCCTGCTCTTGGTATATCGTTACTTTGTCGATTAATACAATAAGCACAATCAAACATACAATAATTGGTCAGCATAATTTTAAGTAACGAAACACATCGACCATCAGCAGTAAATGTATGACAGATACCAGATTTATGCGCATTACCAATACCTTTACCTTTGTTGCTTCTTGACGCACCACTTGACGAACAAGAAATATCATATTTTGCCGATTCGGCTAATATTTCAAGCTTCGCTACCGTTTTTTCATTCATATAAAAACCGCCAACAACACTGTTTATAAATACAGTATTATAGCGATATTACTATTCTATGCAACCTGATAGTAGTCTTAAACCAAATAGTCTTTATTTGACAAATAACCAAATTAACTATTTTTATATAAAAAACCAATTGGATAAAACATTATTAGAAATAAAAAAAGAACCAAGGTATTGTTCAGCTTACAAGCGTACGCTATAATTAGCACACTTTCTGTATGAAGCCAAATAACTTAGGAGCTAAATAGTAAATGAAACGTGTTGTAATTACAGGGTTAGGAATTCTTTCTAGTATTGGGAATAATACTAAAGAAGTTTTAGAATCACTAAAAATAGGTCGTAGCGGTATTACTTTTTCCCAAGAAATGAAAGATAGCGGAATGCGTAGCCATGTATGCGGAAATGTTAAACTCGATACAACCGGACTGATTGATCGTAAAATTGTTCGCTTCATGAATGATGCTTCTATTTATGGTTATTTAGCTCTACAACAAGCTATTGAAGATGCCAAATTAACACCAGAGCAAGTATCTAACCCTCGTACTGGGTTAATTGCTGGTTATGGTGGCTCAACCAAAACGCAATACAATGTTGTTGCAGGTATGAAAGAAAAGGGATTACGTGGCGTAGGACCTTATGCGGTAACCAAATCAATGTCATCAGCCATTTCAGCTTGTTTAGCAACACCATTTAAAATCAAAGGCATTAGCTATTCAATGACATCAGCTTGTGCAACATCAGTTCACTGTATTGGACATGCAGCAGAGCTTATTCAACTTGGCAAACAAGATATTGTATTTGCAGGTGGTGGTGAAGAACTTTGTTGGGAAATGTCATGCGAATTTGATGCCATGGGTGCTTTATCAACCAAATATAACGACAACCCAGAAAAGGCATCACGCGCTTATGACAAAAACCGTGATGGTTTTGTTATTGCGGGTGGTGCAGGCATGGTTGTAGTTGAAGAATTAGAGCACGCGCTTGCTCGTGGTGCCCATATTTATGGCGAACTTGTTGGCTATGGCGCAACATCAGATGGTCATGACATGGTTGCCCCATCGGGTGAAGGCGCAATGCGTTGTATGCAACTTGCTATTCAAGATTTAGATGTTCCTGTTGATTATATCAATACTCACGGCACATCAACACCAGTGGGTGATGTTAAAGAATTATGGGCAATTAAACAAGTATTTGGCGATAACATTCCAGCTATTTCATCAACTAAATCAATGACCGGTCACTCACTAAGTGCAACTGGTGCGCAAGAACTTATCTATTCATTGTTAATGTTAGAGCATGGCTTTATTACCCCAAGTATTAATATTGATGAATTAGATGATGCTGCAATTGGCATGAACATTATTACTGAACCAACTGAGCGTGAATTAACAACTGTCATGTCAAATAGCTTCGGTTTTGGTGGTACAAATGCCTCAATTGTCATGAAAAAATACAAAGCTTAGTAAGCAAATTTAATTGATATCAAACAATAAAAAAACCGTTCTAGATTGAACGGTTTTTTTATTTTTAATAATCAAGCACAAAATAGTTATAGTACTTTACTTAAGAATAACTGTATTCGTTCATTTTGTGGATTTTTGAAAATCTGCTCTGGTGAATCTTGGACTTTGGGTGAATAGAATAATTACAGTGACTACGTTTGAGTGAGGAAATTACAGCGAATGCTTTTAGCAATTCACGCTTTAAGTTTTTTTGTAAATTGCTTTTGCTTTTTACTTTTTTATTAAAAAACAACGCAATTACCACTCAAAAATCGGTCAGGAAAGGTATTGATTTTATTGAAGTTTTTTTGATAGTCGAAAGCACCTCTTTTAACTAATATAAGGGGATTTCAATCCCCCTTAATAATAAAAAGCAGATGATAATAATCAGTTAGCTTTATAATCTGCCACTAATCTTTTTAAAATAAAATTCAAAATCACCCCATAAAGTGGTAAGAAGAATAATCCACAAATTAGAATTTTAAAACTATAGTCCATTAACGAAATTTCGGCCCAGTGGTTTGCCATAAATTCGTCACTACTTTGATAAAATGCAATAGCAAAAAAGACAACGGTATCAATAGCATTTCCAAAAATTGCCGATGCTGTTGGGGCAACCCACCATGATTTGTTTTTTCTTAAATAGTTAAAGACAGTAATATCCATCAATTGTCCAACTAAATAAGCAGCAAAGCTAGCTAATGCAATACGAAAGACAAAGCTATTAAATTCCGCTAATGCCGATAACCCAACCCAATGGGTTTCAAAAAATAATACCGAAATAGAGTATGAAAATAGCAAGGCTGGAATCATTACTACAAAGATAATCTTTCTTGCTAAACTTGCACCATAAATTCGAATGGTTAAATCGGTAGTTAAAAAGATAAACGGAAATGTAAAAGCTCCCCATGTGGTGTGAAAACCAAAAATATCAAACGGGATTTGGACTAAATAATTGCTTGAAGCAATAACTAAAATATGAAAAAAGGCCAACCAGTAAAGGGCTTTTTGTTGTTGTTTACGAGTAAAGTTTGTTTCTATCGATTCTGAATGAGTGTTCAAATACATCTTTTTTTCCTTTTTAATGGGGTGAGAGAACCCAGTTGTTCATTAATTTATCTAGTCTTAGCCATATATTCCTGTAAGCCCTTATCACGCAGTAGGCAACTAGGGCATTTACCACATCCCCCTTCTACACCGTAATAACAGGTGTGAGTATGTTTTTGAACATAATCAAGATAACCTAGTTTATCGGCCATTTCCCACGTTTGGGCTTTGGTTAAATACATCAGTGGCGTAATAAGATTAAAGGTATAATCCATAGCTAAATTCATCGATACATTCATTGATTTAATAAAGATATCGCGACAATCTGGGTACCCACTAAAATCGGTTTCGCAAACGCCAATAATAATGTCACAAATGCCTTGTTGCTTAGCATAACAGCCAGCTAAAAGTAAAAAGAGCATATTGCGCCCGTCAACAAAGGTGTTGGGGTAGTCGCCATTTTGAGCAGCTTTGATCTCTTGAGTGTTATCAATAAGCGCATTGTTAGTGGTTTGTTTAATTACTGATGTATCAATGACGGTTTGCTTTATACCTAAATCTTTGGCAATCCATTCGGCTTTTTCAAGCTCAATGGCGTGGCGTTGACCATAGTGAAAGCTGATTGCTTGGACGTTTTCACGCCCATAATCAGCAATGGCTTGTAGCAAGCAAGTGGTTGAGTCTTGCCCGCCCGAAAATATAACGAGTGCTTTGCGAGTTTGCATTAACGGTTCCTGTTTAGATAAATTATAGATTAGCGATTATCGACTTTTTCAGGATAAAGATCGTGATTAGCTAAACGGTTTAGTGCAATTTGTTCCCAATTAGTGCCAGTTTTACCATAGTTAGCATATGGATCGATTGAGATCCCACCGCGTGGTGTGAATTTGCCCCAAACTTCAATATATTTAGGATCCATTAGTTTAATCAAATCTTTCATAATGATATTAATGCAATCTTCGTGGTAATCACCATGATTCCGGAAGCTAAATAAGTAGAGTTTTAGCGATTTGCTTTCGACCATTTTGATATTAGGTACATACGAAATATAAATCGTTGCAAAATCAGGTTGTCCTGTTATTGGGCAAAGACTGGTAAATTCAGGACAGTTGAATTTAACAAAATAGTCGTTATTTGGGTGTTTATTGTCGAATGTTTCTAGTATTTCAGGACAATAGGTCGTTGGATAGCGAACGGACTGATCGCCTAATAGTGTAATTTTACTCATGCTGTTTCCTTAGTTTTTTAGCGTGGGAGGTTTACGAACCACGTAACAAGCCGCACACCATACTCTTTTTAAATAAAAAAGTCTAGTAAGGCTAAGATATTATGCAGAAGCCTAAATATCCCCCAACACTAGTCGCTAGTGATGGGGTTTATGATAAAAACATTATTGCAAAATCAGTGCGACACGCTGTTAGTTGACTTATTTTTTTCGATTTCTTTATAAAATTTAGCTAATTCAGCTTTGACTTCATTAAGTTCTTGCTTGGCATCGATTAATTTTGTTTGTTGTTTGGTCATTTTTTGTTTATTACCTTTTGTTTTTGCCTGCTCCAATTCGTGGGTTATTTGGGTAACTTTATCTGTTTTTTCTTGGACTCTTTTTTTGTATTTTTCTTCTAAATCATTATTTGAACAATGATTATTAATATCTTCTAATGCCTTTTGAAGACCTTCAACTTTGTGAGTGTTGGAGTGATTTTTGGCTTGTTCAATTTCGACTTCAATAGCCTGTTTTTTGCCTTCACAGGTTAGCCCTTCTACATGGTCATAGGCATTAGCACCAATTGAAAATAAAATAGCCAAAGTGGTTATGCTTAATTTAGTCGCTAATCGAATTACTGATTTCATATAGACTCCTATTAGTTTATTTTCTTAACTGAATCAAATCAACTTTATGATCTTTACCTTTAGTTAAAATTAAGCTTGCCCTTTCTTTGGTTGGTAGGATGTTTTCAATTAGATTTAATTCATTAATTTCACGCCAAAGGCGATTAGCAATATCGATCGCTTCTTGTTCTGGTAGCTGTGAATAATGGTTGAAATAAGAGTTAGGGTCACTAAAAGCGCCTGCTCTAAATTTTAAAAACCGGTTCACATACCAATCATGTAACAATGGTAATTCAGCATCAACATAAATTGAAAAATCAACATAGTCAGACACAAAAACACGGTTATTAGCTTGGGTATAATTTATGGTGCCTTGTAAGACATTTAATCCTTCAAGAATCAAAATATCAGGGCTATCAATAACAATTTCTTCCCCTTCAACAATGTCATAAACTAGATGAGAATAAACTGGCGCTTTGACTTTATCTTGTCCTGATTTGACATCAGCAACAAAATTAATGAGTTTTTTAATATCATAAGATTGTGGAAACCCTTTTTTATTCATAATACCACGTTCTTCAAGGTATTTATTGGGGTATAAAAAGCCATCAGTTGTCACCAATGCGACTTTGCGGTGTTCTGGCCAGCGAGTTAATAATGCTTGCAATACACGAGCAGTCGTACTTTTACCCACCGCAACACTACCAGCTATACCGATGATGTAAGGAATTTTTTGGCTTTTACCTAAAAATTTAGATAATACCGCCTGCCGACTAAAACTGTTACTGATATAATAATTTAATAATCTTGATAGAGGTAAATAAATTTCACTGACCTCATCGATTGATAAGTCTTCATTAATACCTTGTAAAGAGGTGATCTCTTCCGATGTTAGCGTCATAGGTACCGCATTACGCAAACCTGCCCATTCTTGGCGATTAAACTGCATATAAGGGCTTAAATGATTTTTCATTTTATTGTGTTCTCTAATTAAATCTAACTAATTTATTGCGCTCAGATTATACATGAATCTCTTTTTTTACAATCATAAATTATGCATAGTGTGTCTATCATAGCTATATTTTAGACTTACTGATAAAATATGCTTATTGATAAGTAACCCTAATATTAGACCGAGATTGTATGTTAAAAAATAAATCAAAACAAAAAGCGAAAAAGAGCCGTCAAGAGATTAATGAAGAGTCTCGTGAACTGAAGCGTAAACGTAAGCATAAGGGCTTGCCGAGCGGATCACGTTTTAATAATGGCGAATCCAACAAGAATAAAAACACGTCAAAAGTGGTAAAGGATCCGCGTATTGGTAGTAAAAAACCGATTTCTTTAATTGCTGAAGATTCTAGTAATAGAGTAAAACCAGTTAAGCAATCTAAACCCATTAAAATGGTTTTATCGCCACAACAAGAATTAGAACAATTAGAAAACGATCCAAAATTAGATATGTTACTTGATTTAGTCGAGCAAAATAGCAAACTAACTAAAGAGCAACAAGCTTATCTTGACAGCAAATTAAATCGAATCGACGAATTGATGCAAGAGCTTGGCTATACCGATGACGACTTTGATGAGCTTGAAGATCAAGACGAAAAGAAAGAAGATATTGTCAGTTTGTTAAAACGTAACTAATGATAAAATATAAAACCATCTGTAATAGTGTTTTTCAATATGGGCAAGATGCTAACTTTAACAACGGTTAAATATTTGCCCGCAATTCAAACCTGTAAATTAATAACCTAAAAGCGAGCCAACCATAATGCTAATGTTAATTATGTTAAGTTTATATTTTGGGTTATTAATTTGTACATTGTTATATTTAAATAAAACAAATCGCATTAAAATTAAAACTAAGATTAGAACTCAGCAAAAACCACTATTAAAACGACATAAAAATAACAACAACTATAGACTTAAACGGAAGTAATTAGATGAGCAATACGCAATTATGGGATCAAGCATTAATTGAAAAATATAACTATTCTGGTCCAAGATATACTTCTTACCCGACAGCACTTGAATTTAATGAAAATTTCAATGAGCAGGATTTTTTATCAGCAGCAACAGCTTATCCTACAAAGCCATTATCGCTTTATGTGCACATTCCGTTTTGCCATAAACTTTGTTATTTTTGTGGTTGTAATAAGCTCATCACTCGTCAAACGCAAAAAGTTACCAAATACCTTGATATTTTAGAGATTGAAATTGCCGAACGTGCAAAATTATTTAATAATCGCACAGTAACCCAGTTGCACTGGGGGGGGGGTACGCCAACATTTTTAACAAATGATGAAATATCTCGTTTAATAGCATCATTAAGAAAGCACTTTCATTTTGCTCATGACGCTGAGCTATCAATCGAAATCGACCCTCGTGAAATTACCCCCGAAACGATTGATCATTTAGCCCATGTTGGCTTTAATCGATTAAGTATGGGAATTCAAGATTTTAATGATGAAATACAAAACCTAATTAATCGAAAGCAGGATGAAAACTTAATCCGTGCACTAATTGAGCAAGCGCGTAAAAATCATTTTCATTCAATTAGTTTAGATCTTATTTATGGTTTACCCAAACAAACCGTTGCCAGTTTTACTGAAACATTAAATAAAGTCATTGCTATTTCGCCCGATCGGTTAAGTGTCTTTAATTACGCCCACTTGCCTAGCCGTTTTGCAGCACAACGTAAAATTAAAGATGATGATTTGCCTAATGCCAATCAAAAATTGCAAATTTTACAAACCAGTATTGAAAAACTCACTAATGCTGGTTACCAATTTATCGGTATGGATCATTTTGCTAAACCTACTGACGAATTGGCTATTGCCCAACAAGAAAATAAATTACATCGTAATTTTCAGGGATATACCACGCAAGGAGATGCCGATTTACTTGGGCTTGGGGTTTCTTCCATTAGTATGCTTGGTGATAGTTATGCACAGAATCAAAAGGATCTAAAACAGTATCAAAACCAAGTAGAAAATTTGGGTAATGCACTATGGAAAGGGTTTAATTTAAGTTTAGACGATAAGATCCGTCGTGATGTAATTAAACAACTTATCTGCCATTTTCATTTAGATAAAAATGTTATTGAACAGCAATACCAAATTCAATTTGATGATTATTTTGCTGAAGATTTAAAATTACTAGCGCCATTGCAAAAAGATGGCTTAGTCGCAATGAATAAGCAAGTGATTGCAGTCCAACCTAAAGGACATTTGCTAATACGCAACATTTGCATGTGCTTTGATATTTATATGCGGAAAATGGCACGGCAACAGCAGTTTTCTAGGGTTATTTGATTTGATTATCATTAAACATTACAATAATTAATTACTATTAAAGATTAACTTTTAAGTTAGCAACTTAGTATTTAATCATTAAGTTTCAATTATAATAAATAAGGAATATAAAATGGAATTGAGAAATAAATTAGTAGAAGTATTTCCTACTCGCCCTTTAAAGGTTATGAAACTAAAGCAAGAAGGCTTATTTCATCAACTAAGAAGATTACTTGTGGCAATATTTTGCTTTGCGTTCGTTTTGTTTATGGCCATAAGAAATTATCCTGGATTAATTGATGATTATAAAATATCACAGAATCCAGTTGTAGTTGACTATGATGTAGAAGGAACATGTCATGCAAGACGTATGGTTGATAACTGTTCAGTGAAAATTACTACTAATACAGGACAAATTATTAAGCGTGACTATACTTTCATTGGGGGGCACAAAGGAAATTATCAAGTTGTAACTGTGGCTTCGGCCGATGATCCTTCACTAGTAACACTCAATTTAGCTATTGATAATATGCGGACTGTATTTGTGGCTACTACTGGTCTTATTCTTTTATTGTTGTTGGCTACATGGATGAGTTTAGCGTGTTTCTTTAGAACACATAAAATGATAAAAGTTATCAAGGAAATTAACGGGCAAAAATTAACACCAGTTATTGTACCTGTTAAATTATTCTCTTATGGTAAAATAATAACAGCTTTATATCGTGCAAGCAATGCACAAGGAATAAATGCTAAATATGCAGCCAATTTTAGTAAAGACTCAAACGGTGGACCAATCATTATAGGTGATAGGATTAGAAATAAATGTAATGCATTGGCCGTAGTCGGAGAAAGCAACTCTGTTCCTATTCTTCTTGACCAAGAATTTACGCGCTGTGATTTTACCTATAATGAAATGCAGGCATTAAAAGAGGCGCTTTCTTAATCCAGATACTATATCAATAGTAGTGAAATCAGTTTAAGTCTAAATATTTACATTTTATAAATAGGGCGATAACATCGCCCTATTTTTTTAAACAAAATAAACAAACTGCACTTAATTAATGGCTTGCTAAATAAACCTTAAATTTAGTCGTTTGTGCAATCACTTCAACGCTTTTGAATGTTTCATCTAAAATGGTTTGATACGGTAAAAATGAATTTGCCACAATGCACAAATAGCCATTTAATTTTAGATGTTTTTTTGCTTCTTTGATTAACGTATTAACAGCCGTGTAATCGGTCTGTTTTCCATCATGAAAAGGTGGATTAGAAACAATTAAATGATATTTATCATTTAAGTTAGAAAAAACATCACTCGCCACAACGGTTGCTTTTACGTTGTTATTATTTAGTGTCGCTTGACTTGAAGCAATTGCTGCACTGCTAACATCTGATAAAGTTAATGTAATTTCGGGATATAATTTACCAATAACCGTTGATAGTATACCTGAACCACATCCCACATCTAATACATTACCTTTTATAATGTCTGAATGTTCAATTAATGCATTTAAAAGCAGTTCACTACCAGCATCCAAGCCTTTTTGACTAAACACGCCTGGTAAACTTTTAATTTCGATATCTTGATTTTCGATTGTTAAATGATAGCTTAACCACCATTCATTAAGATCAAATGCCAAACGATCTTCAGCTTGAAAATGGTATAAACCACAACGCCTTGCACTATCTATTTTTTGGATTGTGCCAAATTGATTTAATAACGCTTCAACGCTTTTTACGCCTGTTCTATTTTCACCAATAATAAAAATATCACTGCCTTTTGGCATATTGTTTAATAAATAAGAGAGTTGAAACTGTGCTTCACTTTTTGTTTTTGGCCAATAGTAAATCAGTGTATCCATGCCGGCATATAGTTCAGCTTCTGGCAACAATGAAAAATAGGTATACTTGCCACGAGCACTATTTTTTAAACGTAAATAAGTATGAAATTGTGTGCAATGAATCTTAACTTGATTTGCCGACATCATAGCTGGATAACTGTCTTGAATGTCACCAGCGATGATCACATTTTTATCGTAAAAAAATTCTTGATGACGCTCAAGTACTTGACTTGCTGGAGTAAAAACGGATGTGGACATATTTCCTCAATGAAAAACCTTTATAAATTGATGCGTTGATTATACAATTAACTATCTTTAATCTCTAATAAAAAACAGTAAGTCGATAATGACGCAACAAGATTGGTATCTAAAGCAGTGTAATATTACACAATATGTTTTGCGTAATACAAATGCCTTTAAAGGCAAAATTGCCACCCAGATTAGCAATAAAATCCGTTTGATTGTTGTTGCCAAAGCGCAGCCAACTCAAAAAATCTATTTGGATATATTAAATGCGATTCGTCTTACTCAAGATCAGGTGTTAGTATTAACACCATCTCAGCTTATTGTACCAGCAAGTGATATTAAAACCGTAGTTTGGTTTATTGATATAAAACCAGAAGAATCTTGGCAAAATCCATTAACCATTCAAACTGCTAGCTTAGATCAGCTAGCTAAAACACCACAACAAAAACGCCAACTTTGGCAACAATTATGTCAATATGAAAACTATTTCCACCCTAACTGAGCATGATTTAACAAAAGCTTTTGAATTAGAGCAAATTTGTCATGCTATTCCTTGGTCAAAACAGACATTCTTTTCAAACCAAGGTGATCGTTATTTAAATTTTAAAATAACGGTTAATAAGCAAATTGTTGGATTTTGTATCTGCCAACAGGCTTTTGATGAAGCTAATCTATTTAATATTGCCATCCACCCCGATTTTAGAAAGCAGGGATTGGCAAAGGCTTTGCTCAATCATTTAATTGAAGCGTTACTCACTATAAAATCACCCTGCCCGATTTCAACGCTTTGGCTTGAAGTTAGGCAATCAAATAGCCCTGCAATTGAACTGTATCATACACTAGGTTTTAACCAAATAACGGTTCGAAAAAACTATTACCCAACAATCGATGGCCATCAAGAAGATGCTATCATCATGGCTTATACACTCGCTTCATAAACAGATAAAAGGAAATAGTCATGAAAAGCAATACCGTACTGTTATTTGTCAATGGTGAACCACCCAAGTTTTATCCAACAGATATAGATGACTATACTTATATTGCCGCAACCGATGGTGCTTACCATAACTATTTATCAACATCGTCAATCGAACCTGATTTTATTATTGGTGATTTGGACAGTTATAACCTTAATAGCACAATTCCCTCTAAAACCAAAATCATCCATACCCCCGATCAAAGTAAGACTGATTTTGAAAAAGCTATTTTATTTTTAGCTAGTAAAGAAATAACAAAATTTGATATTTATGGTGCGAGTGGTCATGCTAGCGATCATTTTTTGGGAAATATTTCTGTCGCAATTAAATATTACTGTCAGTATCAAATCACTTTTTATGATAATTATTGCCGTTTTTTTCTTGCCAAACATGAGCAAAAAATTGATAACGTAAAAGATCATACTATTTCATTAATACCATTTTCTAAAGTAACTCAATTAACCATCACTGGTTTTCAATATCCTTTAATTAATCAAACACTATCATTAGGAGGAATAGTTAGTTTACGAAATAAGGCAATTAATGACTTGGTTAAAATATCTTTTGAAGAAGGTTATCTCATGGTTTTCATTGAAAATTTACGCAATTATGACCTACGTTGACATTAATATTTACATTACTTTACAATAGCCGTCTAAATAATTAGTTTAATTATGGTCAAAAGGACTAACCATGTTTTTAAAAAAAATTTCTGTGCTTGTTTGTGCTTCACTTTTTTCTTGTGTATCTTTTGCACAAACTAATAATGAGTATATTGAAACAGATCAGGTAATAGACACCTTTCTACAATGTGATAGTCAGTTTTACACGCAACTTGATAAACATCAAAAGTCGATAAAACAATATGTCGATTTAGCAACCACAACTGATAATGTCACTTATATCCCCGTCGAATCGATTCATCAGGCCGATAAGAACAAAATTATGTTTAAAAAGCCATTAGAGTATCAAGGTTTGAAAATTATTGGTTATCAAAACATCTATGTTCCAACTGCATTATCTGGTCATTACCTTTACTGGGGTTTTATTTTTGATAATCAAGAAGATGAAGTTAAAAACACTTTAAATAATATTAACTGGTTAGCCTACAATACTAATACTTATATAGCAAACGCTAAAATTTATGACTTAAATGCAAAATCATCAGAATGGAAAGACGATCCTTATGCTATTGATGGAGTTGCACCAAGATTTGGAACAATTAATAAAGCACTTTATCTAGAAAAATTTGCTACTAATCAAAGTAGTGTTTTTTGTTCTATTCAAGGCGATTTAAAAAAAGAAATCCTTCTTGAGGGTCGCCCAGATTTAAAAATAATCATAGAAAAACAAGAGGCTGAACAACAAGAACGTATTAAAACATATAAAGAAAAAATGCAAAAAGAAAAAGAAAAAGAAAATCAACAATCTCAACCACAAACTAATACGACAGAAACGACTTCAAAAGATGGAGATAATATTTAAATGAAAAAGATCAGTTTATTTTTAATTCTCTTTTCTTTTGCAACATTCAGTCATGCAGTTGAAGAAAAAAACAGTACGGATACCCAAACAAATACAGCAGTTGAAAGTTTAAAAGATCCTAGAGTAGGTAAACAATTTATTCCTACCTCCAAATCGAAAGAAGATAACATTATTGGTTATTCGTTTTTAGATAGACAATCAATTAAATTTCATCCTTTTAATAACCGAATTCGTGTATTTAGTGAAGTGACCAATTACAGCCCTGAACTCAGACAAAAAAATGATGATGGTACTGAAACACTCTATAATTCTATCAAAATTGATTATTATGCTAACTGCGACAAAATGGAGTTGGCAAAAGGTAAATTAAGTACTATCAAAAATAACTTTGGTGACGGCGAATTAGTTAATACAATTGAAATACCAAATCGCTGGAGATCAATAACACAAGATAATGAACAACGTAAGTTGCTTGTTATTGCCTGTTCTTTACCTCTTGCTAATTAATAACAGTTAATTGGGTGCTTTTGTTGCAATATCTGTATCTTTTAACACAAGTGCTGGAGGAATTCCCGTTTTTGACGGCGCAGCAAATGCACAGCATTACAACAATGGATAGAAAAATTCCAACAATGGCAACAAACAGTTGTGCTCTATCAAAAACAAATTGAGGTTGTTGATGATCAGTAAAATACATTAAAAGGGATAAGGAGTCACATAAAGAATTTTAATATAAATACTCTAATTAACGATATCAATGCCATTGATAATTTAATGCCAAATTATGATTCTATCGTTAATGGCAAATGGAATAAACAAGCTGAAGCACTCTCTAAAAAACGGGGTATTAATGAAAGATGCTGTGATCATGATAAAAAGTTAAATAATATTTGTAAATCAGAAAATATGAATCTAGCATCAAATTATATTGCGACGGAAAAAGTTAATCAACAGGTAAACGTAATTACTAAAAAAATTAGAGAATTAGCTAATAAAGTAGCAAGCTCACAGGATATAAAAACAGATATAAATAATCAAATTGCATTATATAACGGGCAATTAGAAACGTTAGATCGGAAATTATCAGTAATTCAAAAACAATATGAGTTACACAGAGATTTAATAGATAAATAAAGAGAAATCGCAATAAAAATGAAAAATTTACAACCTACAACAGTTTTTTTTCAAGAATTGCAAAACGCAATTTAATAGAAAAAAAATCAAGAAAGTCTAATCAATTCTAGGAGAATGAAATGAAACAATTATTATCTATCTTTATTATTACAACAATAACTATTTTTTTAACTGGCTGTGAAAAGAATTACACTGTTGAATATTGGAACTCTCATAAAGAAGAAAGAAATGTTTATCTAGAAAAATGCGGGAATGGTGATATTAACAGAGATTCTCAAAATTGTGAAAATGCGAGAATATCTCTTTCAGAAGATCCGACAACGGATTTTTTTCAAAATTTGCATGACACTTTGAAAGAAAAACTTAAAGATAGGAAATAATAATATGTTAGGTGTTTTTTCTTGTTTACAAGACGTTGTTGATATGGCATTTCAAAGGATAGACAGTCCAGAAGTTTTGAGAATAATAGATACAATTGGGAGTATATTTGGTACTGTTATGTTGCTGTGGATAACTTTTAAATCTATTGATATCGCCTTTGGACAAAGGCGATTTGTCATATCAGAAAATTTACATCGGATATTAATGATATCAATAATTACTTCTATTGCACTTGATACTAAGGGTAGGATAAGTCTGATAATTAAGTCTGTAAAAAATTTAAGGAGCTTACTTACTGTTCAGGAGGGAGGAGCAATTGCACAGTTAGATGCATTAACAAATAGATTTAATATAAAACTATAAACCCGATTGTAAAATCAGCCCCATGTGGCACTGGCTAGCTAATAGAAGCTATTTTCTAGCTGTCTTATTTTTTAATGATTTGTCCAAGTTTGTTTATTTTGCTGGGGGGTTGAAATTGTTTTAACAATGACATTACTTTTCACTCCTTTAGTTATTTTATCTCTGTCTTTCGAGTCAACAAAAACTTTTTTAATAGTTGGATATCTAGCGTAGTAGATTCAATAGTAACGATGATTTTAGCGGGTATTATATTGTCTTTAATGGCGACCATTGTAGAATCAATAGTTTTGATTCTCGGCAGAACTCCTGGAGTTTCTTATATTGCTGCAAGCACAAGTTAAATGTTTGCTCTTTTCTTCTTTTTCTTCATGAATGAAGTTAAAAATTTGGCTAAATTACTTGCGATATAAAGGTGACTTAATAAAAAAAATAACTCTATTCATTTTATTACTATTTTTAATAACTGGATGTGTAAAAAGTAGTAACGATCTTGTTCATTTAGAGAATAATCAATTGCAGGCAGTTAACAATGGTTATCTAAAAAATGAAGTCACGAAAAACATAGGGCATATAATAGATGACAAAAAGTAACTCTCAAGTTATCGATGCATTAACAAAAGAAATCAGAACTTTCGAAAAAGACATGTTTAATAATCTATCGACACTTATTTTACTCTAGCCACCTTGCTGTGGCAGAGTATATCCATTTATACTAACATCACACCATTATTTATTAGAATGATTATACTTTTATGAACATTACACAATTCCATACCCTGACCGACCAATTATTTAATAAAATTGAGCTATTTTTAGATAATTATGCAGATGAACATGATATTGATTTGGACTATGAAACCAATGGTAATGTCATTACTGTTAGTTTTCCTAATGGCAGCAAAATCATTGTTAACACTCAAGAACCCCTATTCCAAATTTGGTTAGCTACACGAAAGCAAGGTTATCATTTTGATTATATAAATGATAATTGGCTTTGTAACCGAACCGATCAATCATTCGACCTGATTTTTTCTGAATCAGTAAAAGATCAAGCAGATCAATAAAACAGATAAAAATGGGAATTTAACTACCAATTCCCGTTTAATCACTTAATAGTACAATAGCTTAATAGCGTCTACAATAAAGTTAAATTTGCTAATTTAATAACTAACCACTTAATTCCTTCATTAACGAAAGCAATTTGTGCTCGCTTATGATCACCTTCACCATCAATATTAACAATAGCTCCTTCACCAAAACGGCTATGTAATACTTTACGACCTAATCTATAACCATCATCATTTTGATTTGATTTTTTAGAGTAAACCTTTTTACTGTCATTATATTCTTTTCGATCGGATGCTCTGATAAAGTTTTGATGACTGATTTCGTTTAATACATCAACCGGTAATTCATTTAAAAAACGTGAAGGTAAATTGCGTTCTTCACGTCCATATAAACGCCTTATCTGAGCTAATGATAGTGTTAGGCGTTGACGTGCTCGAGTAATGCCGACATAAGCAAGACGCCGTTCTTCTTCCATTTTTTCAGTATCTTGTGCTGAACGTTGGTCTGGGAATAACCCTTCTTCTAGTCCAACAATAAACACATTATCAAACTCAAGACCTTTCGCTGAATGTAATGTCATTAATTGAATTGAATCTTGTTCATTAATTACATCTCCGCTTTCTAGCGAAGTGTATGCCAAAAATGATTCTAGAATAGTCAATGGCTTACCTGTTTCACTATCTTGAATAACCGTATTTTCATTAGAATGATAAAATTGCTCAGCCGCTGATACTAATTCTTCAAGATTTTCTAGCCTTGATTGTCCTTTTATACCGGGTTCTTGTTCATACATTTGCAATATACCCGATAATTTAATAATCATATCAAGTTGCTTATAAATTGGTTGCGATTCCACTTTATCAAAGATAAATTCCATCAAATCCAAAAAACGACTTAAACCAGAGCATTGCCTTTCGCTCAATGCATTGGTTTGGATCAACATTAAACAAGCATCCCACAATGAAATACCATGTTGCTTAGCGACAGTTCTAACTCTATCTAGCGTAATACTACCAATTCCACGCGTTGGAGTATTAACCGTCGCTTCAAATGCCATATCATTATTGTGATCATGCAATAATCGTAAATAAGCAAGCGCTAATTTAACTTCTTGACGTTCATAAAAGCGAATTGAGCCATAAATTTGGTAAGGTAATCCAGCTTGTAATAATGTATCTTCAAATATACGTGATTGTGCATTACTTCGGTACAAAATAGCACAGCTTGAGTAATTATCACCTTCTTGATGACGCTTTTTAATTTGACCTGTAACAAACCTTGCTTCATCAATATCATTATAACCAATATAAAGCAAAATCTGTTCGCCATCGCCTCTATCTGTCCATAAATTTTTACCCAACCGTTTGGTATTTTGTGCTATCAACTTATTTGCAGCATCTAAAATATTATTGGTTGAACGGTAATTTTGTTCTAATCGAATAATTTCAGTTTCAGGGTAATCATTGATAAACAATTGAAGATTATCTGCATTCGCTCCACGCCAACTATAGATAGATTGGTCATCATCCCCCACAATCATCACATTAGCGGTATTACCTGCCAATTTTTTTACCAATCGGTACTGGATTTTGTTAGTATCTTGAAATTCATCAATTAAAATATTACAAAAACGGCGGTGACAGTAATTTAAAACTTCTTCATTTTGACAAAGGAGTTCATAGGTTCTTAGAATTAACTCCGAAAAATCGAGATAACCAAGCTTATCACAAATAACTTGATAGTCGTGATAAATTCTTTGCCACATAACTTGTTTAGGATCTTCAGGAACAATATCATCGGCACGAAATCCCTTTTCTTTCTGAGCAGAAATAAAAGCGGCACACTGCTTAGCTGACCACTGTTTTTCATCGATTTTCAGCTCACGAAAAATTCTTTTAATGAGGCGAACTTGGTCTTCTGTATCAATCAGTTGAAAATTAGGTGGCAATTTAGCCTGCTCTGAAAACATACGCAATAAGCGATGAGCCAAACCATGAAAAGTGCCCACCCACATACCATTAAAATACCCTTCACCAACTAATGCTTGAATACGTTCTTGCATTTCGGCAGCGGCTTTATTGGTAAAAGTAACCGCAAAAATAGAACCCGGGGAATATTGCTTTTCAATACAAAGCCAAGCAATACGATGAACTAAAACCCGAGTTTTACCACTCCCTGCACCAGCAAGAACAATAGTATATTGATTATCAGTAGTAGTAGCATTTCGTTGTTCGGTGTTTAGATCTTCTAATAATGATTGATTAATTTCCATTATATCCAAACCTATTTTGATAACCAAAAACACTAACCAGCATTAATGTTGAAAATGTTAAGATTTTTATCATATTTAAAGATATTTTGTTGACTGTAATCAAACAGGAATATAAAAACAAAGCTATTAAGCGCAATACAGCATTACACTTAGCACAATTTATTGTTATACAGGTTTACTGTCCATCTATACAGTTAAAAGTAAGATTATAGCAGATTATCCAATTCTAGCAATTGCGTTATTTCAATGTGAGGTAAACATCTTGTATCATCAATTTGAAAAATATCATGTTTATAGATATTAATAAAACAAGCCAAGAAGCCATTATTTATAGCACCATTAACATCAGTCAATAAATTATCACCTACATGTAAAATATGATGCGGTGAGATAGACAACTTGTCAGAAGCCAACTCAAAAATCTCAGGAAAGGGTTTTGAGCGCCCGTGTTCACCACCTCGTAGTGAAAATTGAAAATAATCCCCTAAACCTATTTGATGAACATCTACATTACCATTAGTAATTACAGCTAAAGGGTATTTAGTGGCTAGTTTTGTCAATAACATATGTGTTGACTCTGGGACTTGCATTTTGTGCCGCCAAAAATTAAAACATGTCATTGATTCATCAATAACATCTGCAAATTTTTGTACTGGAATATCAGTTTTATTTAACAGCGATTTGATAGTTTGAGATCGCCAGACATTAACATCGTGATAAATTTCTGGCTCCGATACAAGTACAGTGTGCTTTTCGGACAAATACTCGGATATTGTAAGTGTGTGCAATTGTTCATAACTTTGAAGTGTTTTGAGCATTTCTTCTTCTGCTTTTTCAACGATCATGCTGTTATCGTATAACGTGTCATCAAGATCGAAAGTCAATGCTTTAATCGTATTCATCGTTCGATAAAAGTGCATCGTTATTTTCTCCTTTTAGCTCGTGGATGAGCTGAATCGTAAACTTCAGATAGATGTGAAAAATCCAAGTGCGTATAAACTTGCGTCGTTGATAAATCAGCATGACCAAGCAGCTCTTGTACTGCTCGCAAATCTCCGCTTGATTCAAGCATATGAGTTGCAAATGAATGGCGTAATTTATGGGGATGAACATGACTGCTTAACCCTTGTTTAATACCCCATTGTGCAAATCGTTTTTCGACATTACGCGGTGAAATTCGTTTACCCAATTTTGAAATAAACAGCGCATCATCTTGAGGAACAAACAAATTTCGCATTGACAGCCAATGCTTAATCCATTTAATTGACTCTCGACCTAATGGTAATTTTCGTTCTTTATTACCCTTACCCATTACGCGAATTTCGCCATCGGTAAGGTTTAATTCACGACAATTCAATCCCACTAATTCGGAAAGACGCAATCCTGAACCATACATCACTTCAAGCATCGTTCTGTCACGAACAGAAAGCGGATCATTATATTCAATATCAAGAAGCTGGTTGATTTCATCAATATCAATATTTTTAGGAAGATGTTGCCCCAATTTAGGATTCAAAACCCCACGCGCTGGGTTTGCATTAATAAGATCATTTTTAACCATCCAATCGCAAAAGCTCCGCAATGCCGATAGTCTTAATGATAAACTTCTTGCCTGTAAACCGGTGCGTTTACTGCGACTAATCAATAATCTTACCGCTGATGAGTCTAAATCTTGCCATGTTGAAAGTTCTATTTCTTTCGCTAACGAAATGAGCGCATACAGTTGTCTTTGATAATTAATTTGAGTATTTAAGCTGAGCTGTCGTTCTGACTTTAAATAATTTAAAAACTGATCAACGGGTAATGTTAATGCAGTATTGTCAGTTTGATTAGGCTGTTCCATCGCGCTTCCTTATTTTTTCCGCATAATCCATCTGCTAATTAAAATAGGCAAAATTTCACTCATTTTTTCAAGTAATAATGTACCTTGCCCAGCTTGGTAATGTTGTGGATTAGTGCTAGTAAACATTAGCAATCCTAAATCACCAAATTGCCCCAATAGAGATAAAGCGACCGATCCAACATAACCGTGTTGAGGTAATAAAAAATCGAGTTCAGTTGAATTTAATGATCCTAAATATTGTTGGTTATACTGCAAATGCCTAACACGAATAAAATCAAACTGTGATGAATTTAACGCTAAGTGATGATAATTTGATGGCGCACTAAGCAACCATTTATCGTCAAAAAGATACAGATAAGCACCGCTAAGACCTAACGATTTTGCCCATGTGTTTAATAACGCTATCAATTGATTTAGATCCTGAGATTTAATCAACTCAATTTGTAGATCCATTAGTTGGTTAAACAGCAATTCGTTGGCGCTGGCATGTTCCATTAATAATGAGATTTCACACTCTAACTGATTAATTTTGTTACGCTGACGAGCCATATTCCATTCAGGTAACGAAATAATCCCCCGCACAGGATGAGGGACTCGCATGTATTCAACATGTCTAGCATTTCGTATAAAAAAATCTGGGTTATCAATAAGATATTGCGCCACAATTTCGTCATTTAATTTTACTGATGAAGGCTTTTGCCGAGCTCTTTTAGCGCTTAAACTTCGTGTATTTTTACCAACCATAATTAACGTCTATTATATTATCGTATTATCACATTACGTTATGTTTCTACTGCTTTTTTGCTTTAATTAAAACGCTAAAAACACAAATAAAAACTTCAATAAAATCAATACCTTTCCTGAACGATTTTTGCGTTGTTATTTCTACCAATTTAACCAACAAATGCAGGTGCTTATCAATGAATATGGAATTTAAATTGCAATAAAACCATCATAAACATGTGTTGCAGGTCCTGTCATATAAAGTGGCTGATTGTTGCCTTTCCATTCAATCAATAATTTACCACCTGGTAAATTAACATTAACACCTTCATTTAATAATCCTTGTTTGATGCCAACGGCAACTGCTGCACAGGCTCCTGTACCACAAGCTTGTGTTTCGCCAACGCCTCGTTCAAATACCCGTAAGTTAATATTATTGCGATCAATAATATGCATAAATCCGATATTAGCTCGTTCAGGAAAGCGTTCATGCTGCTCTAATAGTGGTCCTAGTGTTGCAACTTCTGCTGTTACAATATTATCAACTTGAATTACACAATGCGGATTCCCCATTGAGGCTACACCACATAAGACTGTCTGTTCTTGTGCACGGATGATATAGGTCTTTTCTTCTTTGATAGCTTTGAAAGGGATTTTACTGGGTTCAAAAATAGGTTCACCCATATTAACACGTACGGTTTCGTCATCATTTACTGTTAAAACAATATTACCTTTCATTGTGCTAACTTTTAATACCCGTTTTCGGGTCAATCCTTTTAAACGGACAAAGCGTGCAAAACAACGAGCACCATTACCGCATTGCTCAACTTCAGAACCATCAGAATTAAAAATACGATAATGAAAATCGCTATCTGGCACATAAGGTGGCTCAACAATAAGCAGTTGATCAAAGCCAATACCCGTATATCTGTCCGCCATACGTTTAATCATTTCAGTAGAAAGATGAACATTTTGCGTTACGGCATCAATAACCATAAAATCATTCCCGAGCCCATGCATTTTTGAAAAGTTCATCGTTAATTTACCTTCTATTGTCGAACATTTTTATTTCGTTACTTTTAGTTTTGACTGTTAACCAGCATCCACTTAAATCGGAAATACTATTATCATTAAGCATTCCCGATACAATTTACCAATATTATAAAACAGCCTCACCACGCCATAAATCATCAAAGGATTCTCGCTGACGAATTAATTTATGTTGTTGTTCGCCTACAAGCATCACTTCCGCTGGTCTTGGGTGACTATTGTAATTTGATGCCATACTAAAACCATAAGCGCCTGCGCTACAGATAACAAGTAAATCATCTTGCTTAACTGAAAGTTCTCGCTGATAAGCCAAAACATCGCTCGATTCACAAATCGGACCAACGACGTTATATACAAAAAGTTCATCGTCAGATTTTGGTTGTCTTTCAGGTAAAACATTCATCCAAGCATCGTAAAGTGCAGGTCGAATTAAGTCGTTCATACCAGCATCAACGATCGCAAAGTGGTTACCCTCTTGATGTTTGGTATACTCAACTTTAGTAATTAACACACCAGAATTAGCTACAATAGATCGCCCTGGTTCAAACAAAATTTCAATATCAGGGTAGTTGGCCAATTTGTTTTTTAATTCTGTCACAAGTTGCGATGGCGTTGGTGGTTGTTCGTTATCATAACAAACACCTAAACCGCCCCCAAGATCAATATGTTCAATTGCAATATTATCAGCTTGCAATTGGTCCACTAAAGCAAGTATACGATCAGTAGCATCAATAAACGGCGATAACTGTGTTAACTGCGAACCAATATGACAATCAATACCAACAATATTTATATTTATTAATGCGCGCGCCTTTTGATAAACTGATAATGCTAACGGATAGCTAATCCCAAATTTGTTTTCGCGTAGACCAGTTGAGATATATGGGTGTGTTTTAGCATCGACATCAGGGTTAATTCTTAATGAAATCGGTGCAATTTTACCTAATCTTTTAGCGACTTCATCAATTCGATACAATTCAGCCTCAGATTCAACATTAAAGCATTTAATACCCACTTCAAGTGCCCGCTCAATTTCAATGATTGATTTAGCAACACCAGAAAAGACTATTTTTTTAGGATCCGCACCGGCTTTTAATACTCGTTCTAATTCACCTTGTGAAACAATATCAAAACCTGCGCCGAGTTTTGCAAGCAAACTTAAAACAGCCAAATTACTATTCGCTTTAACGGCATAACAGATTAAGTGATTTGTATTAACCAAAGCCTGTTCATAGGCTAAAAACTGCTCACGAATATGCTCGGCTGAATAGACATATAAAGGGGTACCATACTGCTTAGCAAGATCAGCAATCGCTATTTGATTAGCAAATAAGCGATCATGTTGATAATCTAAAAAATCCATCGTTTTATTCCATTATGCAATTTTAATAAATAAATCAGATTGAATTGAGGCAGTTGTTGTTAGCTTGTTTTGTTGAGTTGCCGCTTTTTCATCTGGACGATAAAGTGGACCTTTTAATCCACATCCCTCTAATGCCAATATGACAAAAAAGACAAAGAGTAATTTTATAATTAATTTCATAAAATATTCACAATTTTTTCTATTTTTTAGAATGCCATCTATATTACACGATAGGCACAATGCTGCAAAGCGCAAATAATAACATGTAGGAAAACGTCGAATTGTTTACACTTCATGATTAAAATAATTGGCTAAAAAACACTGTAACGGTATACTTTTCTTGTAGACATTCTTAGCAGTATGATAAATCATCAACAAAGGAGATTACCTGATGACAAGACAACTAAGTAGTGAATTTAAACGAGAGTGTGCAGAATTAGTTCTGAATTATAGTTATGCACATAAAGATGCCACAAAAATAATGAATGTTAGTATGTAAATATCCCAAACTTAGTACACAACTCACGTAGAAAATTAAGCTGCTTGTTTTAGTGTTTTATACTCAATTGGTGTCATGTTATTTAATGCCTCATGCGGTCTTTCGGTGTTATAAATCGTTAACCATTCTTCGGTTATTCTCCTTACCTGTTCCAGATTATTAAAAAGATATAAATCCAATACCTCTGTACGGTACGAACGGTTAAATCGTTCAATATAGCCATTTTGATAAGGGCTACCGGGCTGGATATAATCAATGGCTATATCATGTGATTTAGCCCAGTTTATAAAGGGTTTTCCTGTAAATTCTGGCCCATTATCGACCCGTATTTTTAATGGATACCCATGATATTCGGCCAGTTTATCTAAGTAACGGGTGATCCTTCCTGCTGGTAAGCTTACTGCAATATCAATCCCTAACGCCTCACGATTAAAGTCATCGATGACATTGAATGTTCTAAAGCGACGTTGATTACGGCTACTGTCACTCATAAAATCCATTGACCAACATTCACCTTGTTTATTGGGGACGAATAACCTTTCCGGGCATCGTGGAGGAATACGTTTTTTACGCTTTACCCTGAGATTAAGCCTTAATTCACAATACACCCGATATACCCGTTTATGATTCCATTTATAGCCGAGCTTTCTGATACGATTAAAGCATTTAGGAAAGCCCCAGCGTAAAGGCCGGTCTGTGATAGCATTCAACACCGAAACAATCACCGAATCATCCTGTAACTTAGGTTTATAATAGTAAGCACAACGGCTTAAGCCAACAATGGCACAACTCATAGCAATAGTAACTAAATAATTTTGTTGTCGTTGCTGTGCCCACATTTTACGTGCCTTTGTGGGCACTAAAGCTTTTTTATGATTTCTTCCTGAAGCTGGGATTTTAAACTCAGTTCGGCAAACATCTGCTTAAACTTGCGGTTTTCAGCCTCCAGCTCCTTTAAGCGTTTGATATCCGAAGTTTCCATTCCGCCGTATTTTTCCCGCCATTTATAGAAAGTTGAATTACCCATGCCCTATTTACGGCACAGTTCTTTAACCGGAATACCCGCTTCAGCTTCTTTTAAAATAGCGACGATTTGATGTTCAGTCATTTTTTTCATAATTAAATCCCCTTTTCTTTTATCATAGAGAATTTTCTACTTTTTGCTGTACTATTTTAGGGGATAGTTACAAAAACTTTTATCAGACTTTTTTAGTATGTCATAAATGCTTTAGCCACTGACTATAAAGTGTTTAGCTAAATTGGTGATAATAATTTTTCTTTATGATATCAGCGCCCTATCACCTGTCTGTGGTAAGGCGTTAATTTTGTTTTTTAAGGATATTTATTACTGTGTTTCTTAAATTACTGTAAACAACGTGAGGAATTCCTACAAATAATATATTTTATTTACTAAAAATATTTTTTTACGTTTTCTTTTATTATTGTACCATTTTGTTCTTCATTAACTTGTTTTATAGCAACCTGTCCAATAGCGAGTGATTTTTCTAGTATTAATGAATCCCCTTGCTTAGCAAGCCATGCTTGTAATTTAGCAAAATCGCTACACCATAGTGTTTCTATATCTTTATCTCGTTGTCGATCTTCTTGTTGAGTAAATCTGACCGCTCTAATTTGCATCCGTTGGTTTTCAGCTTGTCCTGTAAATTCAATACCATATCCTGGCGTGGCAGGATTGCGAATGACTAATCGCCCGTCTTTAATCCATTGAGTTTGCATATCACTCCTTACTTCGTAACCTAGTTTAGATAAGCATTGAAGTAAAGTTTGCTGCCTGTAAGTTGCGGTTATGGTGTTGGTTACTTTTATAAGTTGCTGCTCACAATTTTCAACTAATGTTGTTAATTCATCTATAGTTAACTTATCCAATTGTTGAATATCTAACTTTAAAGGTTCTACTGATTTTTGTTTCAACTCCGCTACAATGAGTTCTAATTTAGCCAATAATTGGGTACGCTTTTTGGCTTCTTGTACGGTTTTTGATAAATCTAATAAAATACTATCTAGTAATAAATTTTGTTGTTGTTTTATTGTTTCTGTTTCTGCTATGTTTAATCGTTGCATAAAAGATTGATAGACATTTTTATTTTCTAATGCGAGTTCACTTAAGTAATGATCTATTCGGCTAAAGCGCGGATCCCTTTGTGAGGTTTGATGTTTAGTTAGCCAATCTGTATAAGTTTGTGTTGATTTATCTACATTCATGCTATTTAAGATTGCTTGTTGTTTTGCCGTCAACACATTCGTTTGTTGTTCAGGTACTAAATAACCAAAGACTTGGTTAAATACAGCTGTTGCTGAGCCTTGGTAGTTTCCTTGTATTATTTGTGTCAGTTCATTGTGTAATGCTTTTGGTAGGTGCAGCCCTTTTTGTGCTATTGCATTTATCAACAATTGAGCATTTTCTTTGGTTTGTCTTGCTTCTTCACGTTGCTTCGCTAATGTTGTTATTATGACTTGCTTACGTTCAATAATATCCGCTTGCAGCTGTTTAATTTCTATAGGTACTAGTCGTTGAATATCTGAAAATTTATCTTCAGCTAATAATTTATTAAATTTTTCTCGTGTGTTGATGATGCCTTGCAAAAACGTATCATCGGTAATTGCTAAGTTTTGCATCGCATGCTGCCATTGGTTAATGGCTTGATCAAGTTGGGCTAATATCCCTTGGCAAGTAGCTATTATTTCTTCTCGTGTCACTATGTGTACAACTTTAGGACCGCTCATGGGTTTCTCCTGTGGCAAGCGTTTCATTTATTAATTGCCTAAGCTTGGCTTTAATTTGTTCATTTTGTTCATACCATTCATGGGATGTGATACGAATGATATGAGGAATAGATCTTTTTAGCACCGCCGTACGCCAAATATCTCTAGCCCTAGCATTAGCCAATAAAGGATGTGTTGGAGCATCGCACTCAATGCCCACTATATAAAGTTGCGTTTTAGGATCTTCTATTGCGAAATCTAAAGCAAAAACGCCTGTTCCTGAATTTTTGGTATAAGACACTCCTAGTGATTGTATAAACATTTCTACATCATTTAAAAGCGCATCTTGTCGAGATTCGATTAATTTTGTTGCTTGAGTTTCAGTAGTGGCAATAATACCTTTTAAAAGGCTTTGTGCTGTAACGAAGTCTCCAGCCGACAAGGCTCTAGCATATGCCAGATAACATTGTAAGTAATCTCTTGGGCTTATTGGTTGATGCTGTGATGCTAACATATCTGATATATCTTCAATTGGCATAGAGCAAAGTAATATTACTTTTTTTCTTGCCCGTGTGATGGCAACATTGAGTCGACGTTCTCCTCCCAATTGTCCAAGCACGCCAAAGTTACGACGGAACACGCCTTCTTTGTTTCGACCAAATGTCGTAGAAAATATGATAATATCCCTCTCATCACCTTGTACATTTTCTACATTTTTAATAAAAAAAGACATGTTTTCACCCGACTCTACACGCTGAGTCTCTTCGAGATAAAGGGTTCGAAATATCTCATTTTCTCGGACTTTTTTATTAAATAAGTCTTCAATCAAATCAGCCTGCTTTTTATTAAATGTAACAACACCGAGTGAAGGACGTTGTTCTTTCGGTAATTGCCAAATCTCTGCAACCTTTTCCACCACTTGTTCTGCCTCAATGAGGTTTGTTTGATTGTGATAAATTCCATTAACCTGTAAAAATTCTATAGGTTGAACTTGTTTTATTGTCGATTTTGGATGACGTACTGGCACATTAAGCTGATTATTGTAAAAAGCTGCATTAGAATAAGCAATTAATTCACGATAATCAGAACGATAATGAATTTGTAAGCTTGTACTTGGTAATACTGAACGTGCTAATTGCAACAAATCAGGGCAATCCATAATTTCTTTACAATTCCATTGACCGGTTTGTAATTCTTCTTGTTCTTCATCGCTTAATTCATCATAGGACAGATTTAAATCAGCTTCTTCTATTTCTATTTGATTAGCAAAAAAATTACTAGGTGGCATTTGCTTTTCATCACCACTTACTACCAATACTTTACCACGGTAAAGGGTTGGGATAGCGTATTGTATCGGCATTTGAGAAGCTTCATCATAAATAACCGTATCAAATAAGCCTGCTTTTAAAGGTAATAAACGACTTGCCACATCAGGATTCATCAACCAGATAGATCTAAGTTTCATTAAGCCTAATTTTTCACCTTGTTCTATAAATTCTCTTAAACGCCTAGCTCTAACACCTGTTAGCCTTGTAATATCTTCCCACTGTTTTAATGATCCTAATTCTTTAATAGGAATATTTTGTTCAAGTAATACGCGGTTCAAAGCTCGCATTTCAAGGTCAGCTGCGGCTAATAATTTAATTCGTTTTTGTGTTTCTTCATCATTAATTAATAAGATTGGATAGGCTAATTCTATTCTTTCTTTCCATGCTTGATAAGCTTCTCCATTGACCAATTGCCTAAATACTTTTTCTAAATCGGTTACCGCTATTTGTTTCAATGGTTCTTGGTAACTACGCAATTTAGCTAGCAACTGTAAGGAAGTGGCTGAAAGTTGTTCGGCTCTTTTTCTAAAATATTGGTAGTCAGCCAAGCTAGGTAAAGCTTGCTTGATGTCTAATAGTTTAGGTTCCGTTGACACATTGTTTTCTATCGCTGTTTTACAGCTTTGATAAAGCGAAGGGCTTAAATAGTGTTCAATCCTAGCTAATTTTTCTAGTGCTTCTTTTCGAGCAAAGTAACGATTAAAAGCCGTTGTATAATCAGCTAAAAGTTGTTCAAAGACCAGTTTGCTATTTAATAACGCTGCTTCTACCTCTTCGGTTCTCGGGGCGATCATTATTTTGTTAAATAGTTGCATTACTTCTTCTAAAGCAACTATCGTTTCATTAATGAGTCCAGCCATTTTAATGCCAATTGTATTATCAGGTATCGGTAATTGTAATTGTTTAAAAATACACTGTAATTTATTACGAATAGGGCGATATTGTTGCTCTAAAATCAATGCGTGAAAAAGCATTGGGAAGCGTGTTTCATCACATATTTCACCTTGCTGCATTAAGAAATGTGTTAAATTTTTCTTTGCAGAATATCGCGTAATACTTAAAAAGCTATACCAAGAAGTTGGTGTCATCATGCGGCTAGCTTGCTTTGTTAATTTATCGAGCTGTTGCTGTTCTAACAAACATAGCTTAGGCGATAAATCACACCACGAAGCATTACTAATAACGGCCAATTGTTCTTCAAGCCGCTTTAGCTCTGTTATCAGTATATAACCTTCTGATGAACTTTGTTGTTTAGCAGCGTCGACTTTAAAAAGCGAAGACCATTTATTTAGTTGTATTCTTACACTGTCAGAAATTGCTAAAAACATCTGTCCATCAGTTTCTATCCAGTATTGATAGGGGGTAGGATCATTTAAATCAAATCGTGCTTGGTTAATGTTTAATACAACTGTACGATTATGTTCCGCTTCCATAAAATCAGTAAAGAAATGATTAAAATCACTGAGGGTTGCTGGCTCATGCGAAAAAGCACGCAACTCACTTAATGCCGTATGCTCGTAATTCGCTGGTAGCCAATAACGTATCAGTAATGCACATTCATCTTCTAGCTCGGCTAATTGTACTTTATTTAATGCACTTAATACGGATCTAAGTTGTGGTGCTACAAATGTACTCAGCTGCTTATTTAAACTGATCAATTCAGCTATTAATTCTCTATAAGTTAATCCTGTCTGTTCATCTACATGATGCAAAGCTTGGTGATAACTATCGAGTTGATGTTCTAACTGAGTAATTTGGTTTGCAATTTGTTCTCTTTTAGCTTCCCAGTGAGTATCTACTGGTGACTTAAATAGTCTATCAAGTTGCTCTCGGATACTACTAATCACTATATTGCGGTCAGCATTCACATCATTGATCATTATTGCGCGATTATTAAGCCCCTCAGCTACAAGTCTTTTATAAACAACTTCAAGCGCGGCTTTTTTCTGGCAGACAAGCAAAATTGTTTTATTACGACCAATCGCATCGGCTATCATATTGACAATGGTTTGGCTCTTTCCTGTGCCTGGAGGTCCTTCAATCAATAGTCCAGGATATTGTCTTGATTGAAGTACTGCATTTTCTTGAGAGGGATCGCTTGCAACGGTAAAATAGTGCTCTAGCTCAGGTGTTTTTTCAGGAATATCCGCTAAAGTTTGGTAAGGTTTTAATCGTAATGCGGTTTCTAATGCAGTGCCAATAGGAGATATTTTTTTCAATTTATTTAATTCTTCACCTATCGATTGCCCCATAAAATTAACATTAAAAAACACAGCTGAGCAACTTAAGTATAGCTTTCCTCGCTCTATCTCTTGCTTAAATGGTAAGGCTTGTACTTTTCTTGATAAAGGGTTCCCCAATATACTAAGAGCATCGATAATTTCCTGTGTAGATAAAGCGGAACGGGTTAATAATTCATCTAATGTATTTTTCCATGTTTGATATAAGCTCTTACCTAATATTCCTTCCAAAGCAGGATTAATTCTAATTTCTTCCCGATCATGATCGAAGGAAAAGGCAATATGATTTCTTGCACCAAGCTCGTAATGAAGTTTTATCGGCCATAACAGCAATGGTGCAATGCGAGGTAATCTATATGCTGTGGGTTCTTGATAAATTAAGAAAGGAAACCCCATATACAAATCATCAATGCCGGTATCTCTTTTGTACAAAGAAGATTGTCTATATAAATTACTTAATCTACGCTCTAAATATTGATCTTGTTGAAATGCCATCAGATCGATACTTATTTGACGGCTATTACGTGCAACAAGATGATCTAATAATGCTTCTGCTGGCTTACGCTCTGTACCTAGTAAATAAATATCGATTCGTGGCATGTACAGCCCTAAATGCATTCGAACTAAAGGTCCTTGCAATACTGAGGCAGAAACTTTTTTATGGAAGAAATCAATAATCTGTGAAATATATTGCTGTTTATGCGGTTTTATCCATTGCTCTGCCGGCACACTTAATAACAGTAACAACTGGTGAAAAGGCATTCTTTTTTCTAATCGGTATTGCTCAGTCCAAGCATCTAGCTGCTCATGTCCTATACAAGCAAAACCTTCAATACGCTCATTAAGCATTTGATAAAGTGCTAATCTAGGTTGGCGCATTAATTCTTTTAATTCTTGCTCATCCACCGTTACTACTGAATGCTGATCACTTAATTTTAAAACTTCTTGCGTTACATTATCTATCGATTTGAATTGCCCGATCTGAGCGCTTAGCAATACAATCAAATCTTCTTCACTGATTGCTCGTCGCTCAATTAATGATAAAATTCCAACATTATTGGCATCAGGAAAAATAGCTAATCGCTCCTCCCATAATGCAGTTAATTGAGCGCGCGATGTAGAAAGCAGATGAATTTTTAGCGTTTCTTCATCCAAACGAATTTGCAAATTATCTGCTCGTCTTCTAACTGTATTTGCTCTTTCTTGTAAACGCCACAGCCAAATCTCCAAATCTTGTAAAACATGGGGGATAAATCCCTCAATAAATAGACATCCTTGTAATGGATGCTGTAATAGCCAACTTGGTGTAATAATATCGCCTTTGAGTACCAATGGCATATCAGGATTTAATATCTTAAGTACTAACATCAATTTTAAATCGTTGCTTAAATCAAGTTGACGTAGAACTTCTCTTACTTTAGCTAGTATTTGCTCATCAAACTCAGCCTTTTCTAACCATGTTGTGACTAAACCTCTTACAAGGTGATCACATGCTTCTTGCCAATAAAGCGGATCAGCTGCAGCTAAGGCAAATAATTTAATATCAAAATAATGTCGCTCTCCTAGCTGAATTGTTGAACCTAATTCGTGTTGAGTGCTTGATAAGGCTTCTGGCACGGCAACCATTTTATCTTGTAGCCATGCCTGCACTTGTGGCCATTGCCAACGTTCATGGTGGTTTTTAGCCAATAACCCCTTTAATAATTGTTGTAATTGTGTTGGTAAGTTATCAGGAATTGTTACTCCATTGGTTAATATTTGTATTAAAAAAGCTTGATCATTCACACCAGCAAAGCATTGCCCTTGGGTTAATTGCTCTAATAGAATAATCCCCAGACTCCACCAATCCGATGCAACACTAACGCCACCAGCAATAACTTCAGGTGCCATATAGCGAGTTGTTTTTAAAGGCGATATAACCTCTAAATCAAATTCTGATAAACGAGCAGATCCAAAGCCTGTAATCACCAAATCTAAAGGATCTTTAGTTCTTACTAACAATGTTTCAGGTCTTAAATCACAGTGTCTTAATCCTACTTCGGTAAACGCCTGTAAAGCTTGACCTAACTCTGCCATAACATGCTTAATGCTAACAAGATCGGTCATAACAATACCAAGATCTGATAAGCTTCCTCCTGTTAGTTCTTCCGCCACCACATAAGCTTGAGCATTCCAACGACCTGCGGTAATAATTTCAGGAACGTGCTCTTTAGGTAGTTGTTTTAATACATCATAAATCGCCACGTCAGGCTCGGCACCGGCATGATAAAGTGTTAAGACGGCTCTTTTTTTATCTTCAATTCTCTCGGCTAAATAGCGCTCTCTAGTTCCATCTGTGGTACTTAATGTATTTAATATTCGCCAGTTATCAATTGTTGTTTCCAATGCTTGTGACGCAGATTCTAAGGTTTGAGTTGCCGCAGATATTACCTCTTGTTCTATAACATCTAACTCGGCTAAATCCCCACCGCACACCATGCACATCAAATCCCCCTCATCCATCCGGTGACCATTAACACAATGTGGCAATGAGCTTATTTGCTCGGTTAACTCCTCGGCTGTAACAATAGACAACGGTCGCCAACCTGATTCACGAATCGGTTCGTTCGACAAATCCCAACCGCAAACTTCTGTCTCAATAGTTCCTTCGCAAAAAATCTCATAAAGTGATCTTTCTGTTTCACAATGAGGACAAAAACGCATCATTGCCATAATTGTTTTTCCTTAATCTCGGGGTTTATCGATTGTTAATACTATACGGTGGCCTTGTTGTGCTAACATATCTTGTAATAGCTGCATGTCATTTCTTTTAGGAATGCCTGCCAACCAAACCGTTCCATCTTCATCAAACATTACATCCAGTGCTTTTTCTTGTTCGTTCACGGTGGCTTGATAAGATCTAAACCGTTTTTCTCCTAAAGGTGTGAAAAAGTGTAGCCGTTGATTGTCACTACCTCTAAGTTGTAACGTTTGCACTGTTTGGTATTGAAAGGGATCGGTTATCAATGCATCTATATAAGGTTTAATCGTAATTAAATGTTCGGTTATTTGCTCTAATGAATAACCGGTATACACTAAAATATCAATGGCCGTTTTTTGTTTAAGCAGTTGTAGTAAGGTAGATAAGGCATTCACTTGATCAAAAGGCTCGCCACCTGAAATAGTAATGCCATCAGCTTGTGCTAACCAAGGTGTTAGTTTATCGACTAATTCGTCAACATCAACAAACTCTTTGGCAGTACCCCATGTGTCAGCTGAAATACAACCTTTACACCTTAAACGACATCCTTGAAACCATATACCTATTCTATTACCTGGTCCTAGTGTCGTCACCGGAAAATGGATACGAGATAAACCTAATTTTACCATTCTACAACTCCAATGTTATTGCATTAGCTTGCACTGAGGTAATAGTTACATGCTGCCCAACTTGAGGATTTAAAGCAAACAACTCACGTGCCAGTGGATTTAAAAGATGTGCTTCTAATTGATTACGAATACCTCGCCCCCCATTAGAAAGATCAGTTAAAGCTAACATTTTTAGGCTATGCATGGCATTAGGGCTAAAGGTTAATGTCAGTCCTGTTTGCTTAAAATCATTTAAAATATTAGCCACCATTTGTTCAAAAATCTGTTCAGCAATTTCTGGGCGGATAAAATCAAATACCACAATATTTTCCCCGATCCTGTTCAAAATTTCAGGACGATTTAGTACCACCTTGAAATAATGATCTATCTCATTTTTTACTCTTAGTTGTACCACATCAAAAGAATCATCGGCACTAACATTCACCTCTCGTTTTCCGCTTTCTGTCATTTTATAAATGCCTAAGTTAGATGTAAAAATAATCAGCGCTTCAGAAAAATAAACTCTATCTCCTCTTCCTGAAGTCAACTCACCATCATCTAAAATCTGCAAAAATTTATCCAAAATACGGGGATGCGCTTTCTCAATTTCATCAAATAACACAACACTAAAAGGTTTTTCTCGAATTGCATTAGTCAGCTCGCCGCCTACGTCATACCCCACATAACCAGGAGGTGCACCAATTAAACGTTGATCTGAATGCTCTGAGCTAAACTCAGACATGTCAAACCGGATATATGCGCTTTCATCATTAAATAATAGACTGGTGATAGTTTTTGCTAACTCTGTTTTACCAACCCCTGTAGGCCCAGCTAAAAACACTACCCCTCGAGGTCGATTCCCCTTACGGTTAACTCCGATTCCCGTAATTGCACGCTTAACAATATCTAACATATGTGTCACAGCATGCATTTGCCCTTTTACGCGCTGCGAAATAAAGGTTTCTGCCTGCTGTATTTTTTCTCTATCTATTTTTTGCCAAGGATCCTCTGTCACCCCCACCTTATAACGCCGTACAGCATCAGCAATTACGTTAACACCTATATTTTCTACTCGTGCCAATGTAGCAATTGCGTTCATATCCAATAACAGCATACCTTCTGTACTATTTACGAATGTTTTTTCGGCTTGAGTTAAAATCTCATCTGGTAATTGTTGGGCATGAGCAATTCCCTTAATTAATGCACCTGCCAAAGCTCGGCGAGCAATATGATCTGGTTTAGCGACAGAAATAGATCTTACTTTAGGATTATTCACCAAGAACCAATCCGGTAAATCCCCCTCCTTTTCCACGACCCATAGCACTGTATTAAAAAAAGGTTGGCGATTTTCCCCTGCAGGACGTACTTTTGCCTGATGAGACAAAATCAATGCTCGTGTAAATAATTGATGTTCAGCTGGCGTTAAATTATCGGTGCGCACACTTAATTGAGAAGCAAAATCCACCAATAAAGCAATGGGATCTCCAACAAAATTAACAAGCCGTTCTAATACAGAACTCAATAAATCAACACCACCTGTGGCTTTGCCATTTTCTGGTGTTAAACCTAACTTTTGTAATAATTGATCGGTATTATTGGCAGGAAAGTCGGCTGTTTGTAAACATCGAAAGCCCGACAAGGGATCCCATATCACAACATGCTCATAACCGACTTGTTTTAAGCAACGATAAACGGTTAATTCAAAAGATTGTGGTGTAATAACAGAAGGGACTATCTCGCAAGCTTGTAAATCTCGGATATTACCTGATAATACAAATTGACTTTTAAGTGGTAAAAAACGTAACAAATCTCGTACCCATCGAGGATTTTCAAACATGCTTGACTCCCTTAAAAATAAAACTTATTAACTCATAATTATAAGGCACATTGGTATAAAATGATTTATTGGCGTATTTTTCTTTTAGCTGATTGTTCCTGACCAAAATACTAGACAGTGCCCATCTCTATCATTTTACTGTTTTGGTAATATTGTTGTTCACATTGTTGTAGCAATACCCAACCATTGGCCCAATAACAACCGATACGATTATAATAGATTTCAATATGTTGAATATAAAAAACACATAAAAAGTATATAATTTAGAATAATGTGCTCGTAATGAGTCCAATTCTTTAATTAAATGCAAGCGTATCCATTTTATATTAAGCCCAAATAGCCTCTGTAATAAACCAATAATCAGTTATAATAAAATTATTATATAGATGATTACATTATACAACTTACATTTATCATAATTTATGATTAAACTAAAAATAAGAACCAGTGCAAATTTATGCATTTTAATGGTTCTTTGTTAGACTAATGAATTTACTTATTACGTTGAAAGATAAAAAAAGAAAAACCACCATGACTAATAAAGACAATTTAGCCAACCACACCCCAATGATGCAGCAGTATTTAAAACTTAAAGCTGAAAACCCTGATATTTTATTGTTTTATCGTATGGGTGATTTTTATGAGATGTTTTATGATGATGCTAAACGGGTATCAGGGCTTTTAGATATTTCGCTCACTAAACGTGGTTCTTCAAATGGTGAACCAATTCCAATGGCTGGTGTGCCCTATCATGCGGTTGAAAGTTATTTAGCTAAGTTAATTTCGCTAGGCGAATCCGTTGCTATTTGTGAACAAGTTGGTGATCCTGCGACAAGTAAAGGACCAGTTGAACGAAAAATTGTCCGTATTGTGACGCCCGGAACCGTCAGTGACGAATTATTACTAGAAGATCGCAAAGACAATTTACTGGCTTCAATTTGGCAACATAAAAAACATTATGGCTATGCCACGCTTGATATTAGTTCTGGTCGCTTTTATGTTTTTGAATGCGATAGCTTTGAAGCAATGCAAGCTGAACTGCAACGAACAAGTCCAGTTGAATTGTTATATCCTGAAGATTTTGAATCGATGCCTTTAATTGAACATCGCCATGGTTTGCGTCGTCGTCCACAATGGGATTTTGATCTAGAAACAGCAAAGCAACAACTCAATTTACAATTTGGTACGAATGATTTAGTCGGTTTTGGCGTAGAGGCATGCCAATATGCACTTTGTGCTGCTGGTTGTTTATTGCAATACGTTAAAGATACCCAACGCACAGCTCTACCTCATATACGTTCAATTATCAAACAGTCAACATATGACTTTGTGATATTAGATGCCGCAACTCGTCACAACTTAGAAATCACCGAAAACTTATCGGGCAGTACATCAAATACGGTTGCAGAGGTATTAGATAAAACACAAACCCCAATGGGTAGCCGAATGCTTAAACGCTGGTTGCATTCACCGATTCGTCATATTGAAACTTTGCAAAACCGCCAAGATGCCATTGCTGAATTACAACAACATATTGATGACGCATTACCATTATTAAAACAAATGGGCGATCTTGAACGTGTTTTAGCAAGACTGGCGCTACACACAGCTCGCCCACGGGATTTTGCGCGTTTGCGTGATGCCTATAATTTATTGCCACAATTACATTTTTTATTAGGACAATTTAGTTCGCCTTATTTACAAACTTTACGAACCAAAATTAACCAATTCGATCATATTGCCACGTTATTAAATAGTGCAATTGTTGAAACGCCACCCGCTATTATTCGTGATGGCGGTGTGATGGCAACAGGCTACAATAGTGAATTAGACGAATTGCGTAATCTTGCCGATGGCGCAACCAATTACCTTGAACAGCTTGAAATAAGAGAACGTGAATCACTTGGCATTGATACGTTAAAAGTTGGATTTAATGCAGTGCATGGTTATTACATCCAAATTAGTCGTGGACAAAGCCACCTAGCGCCAATTCATTATACTAGGCGCCAAACATTGAAAAATGTGGAACGTTATATTATCCCTGAACTCAAAGAATACGAAGATAAAGTGCTTACCTCAAAAGGTCGAGCATTAGCGCTTGAAAAGCAGCTATACGAACAACTATTTGATCAATTAATGCCAGACTTAGCTGATATGCAAACGAGTGCTGAGGCAATTGCAGAGCTTGATGTTTTAACTAATCTTGCCGAACGAGCACTAACGCTTAATTATCAACGCCCAACATTATCAACACAAGCAGGTATTAAGATCAAAGACGGACGTCATATTGTTATTGAACAAGTTCTACAAACACCGTTTATTCGCAATTCGCTGCACCTTTCACCTGCAAGGAGAATGCTGATTATTACTGGCCCGAATATGGGTGGAAAGAGCACTTACATGCGCCAAGCGGCATTGATTGTTCTACTTGCTTACATTGGTAGCTTTGTTCCTGCATCAAAAGCAGTAATTGGACCTGTTGATCGTATTTTTACCCGTATTGGGGCTTCTGATGATTTAGCTTCGGGGCGCTCTACCTTTATGGTAGAAATGACCGAAACAGCCAACATTATGCATAATGCGACAGAACAAAGCCTTGTTTTAATGGACGAAATTGGTCGAGGAACTTCAACTTATGATGGGCTTTCACTTGCTTGGGCCTGTGCTGAAAATCTTGCCAACGAGATCAAATCAATGACACTATTTGCCACGCACTACTTCGAACTCACTCAACTTCCTGAGCATATGCAAGGCGTTTATAACATCCACTTTGATGCCATTGAACATGACAACACAGTGGCTTTTATCCACGAAGTATCAGAAGGTGCTGCTAGCAAAAGTTTCGGTATTGCCGTTGCAGGGCTTGCTGGTGTACCTAAACCGATTTTGAAACGTGCTAAACAAAAATTAAAAGAGTTAGAAGTCATCTCAAAACAATCGGCTAATAGTAATGTCGACCAATCTCAACTCTCCTTTATTGACGAACCTGAACCGTCAGAAGTTGAAGAAGCCTTAAAACAGATCGACCCTGATGCATTAACACCAAAACAAGCATTAGAAATGTTATATCAACTAAAAAAATTACTGTGATTAAATAGTATGATAGTGAGGTTATCGCATTATGATACTAAAATAAAAAACCACTAGGTGGATTCCTAGCGGTTTTTTATTGTTAATAACCACTAAAATTTAACAGTAACAACAAGGAATTAAACCCAATTTTTCTTCTTAGAGGTTTTACCTATACCTGGGTTAAGGCTGTTTGTTGGATCAAGTTCTTGATAGAATTTTTTCAAATCCGCATTGGCATGATATAAATGCCCAACATTATGCTCGGCTGGGTATTGCGCACCACGCTGATCAAGCAATGCTAAAATCTGTTCCTTAACTTTATTACAATCCACCCCTTTTTTTGCAATATAATCTTGATGAAACACATAACAAAAAAAGTGTCCATAATACATTTTGTAAACGAAATTTTGATCGACGTTTTCTGGTAGTGTTTCAAACCAATCGGTATCATTACGCTTTAATGCAATATCTAATGCAACGATATCTTCTACCGTTTTGCTATGTACATTACGATAAGACGTTGCCGCACCTGCTGCTGCAAAACGGTGTAGCATGGCTGCTTCGGCTTCTCTTTCGTTACATAAAAAGTAATTACCACTTCTATTTTGAAAATAGTCTTTCAAAAAAGTCTCGGCTTCTGCAATTCCATCATCTGCCATTTTTAAAATAAGATGATGTTCATAACGATCACGATAATCACGCATTGATTTTGGTAAATGATTTGGCAAAAATTTGCAAACAAAGATAGAAAATCGATCCGAAAAATTCTTTGGAAAAAATGGAATTTTAGCCGTAACACGATCAACAAAATTTTTAAAAGCAAACATGCGTGGCATCATATCCGTACCTAGCTTTTTAATAGCTAAAAAAGACGGTTTGCCATAAACCGCGGCAATATCGAATGCCACGCGATGAATATACTCCCCCGACACTGGTAACGTTTTAAATTGACCTAAAATATGGCGACGAATACCATTTAATTCGTTGATATCATTTGTACCTATGTAAAATACGGCTGATTTTTTTTCTAGAGGAAAAGTATCAAGCCGCACAGCAAAAACCATCAAACGCCCAGCACTGCCAGAGGCTTCATAATGACGAGCAGGATCGGCATTATACCGTGCAGGCGTATCAGCATCAATTTCACGAACATGATCACAATAATGATGATCATGGCCTAAGCCTGCATCACGCTTAATGTCTTTATCACTATAAGCATGACTTTGCAGATTTTGCAAAATCGTTTCTGGATCATCGCCTAGCTCAATACCTAAATGATTTACCAAGTGCAACTGACCTTGCGCATCTAATTGAGCGAACACAGCCATTTGCGTATAAGCAGGACCACGCTGAATAAGCGCACCACCCGAATTATTACATACACCTCCCATCACAGATGCACCAATGCAAGATGACCCAATAACCGAGTGAGGACCTCGATGATATTTTTTTAACTCTTTTTCCAACCTAAATAACGTACTACCTGGCAAACAAACAACTTGTTCACCATTTTCAATCACATTAATGCCATCCAAACGGCGAGTACTGACAATTACAATAGGACGATCATAATCATTACCATCCGGTGTTGACCCCCCTGTTAAGCCTGTATTTGCTGATTGTGTAATAACAATTACATCCGCCTCAACACACGCTTTTAACACTTGCCACTGCTCAACTAACGTTCCGGGCAACACAACAGCCAATGCATCACCTTCACCAAAACGAATACCTTGGCGATAAGCTAGCGTATGGTTAGGATTCGTTAACGTGTATTTCTGTCCAACAATACCTTGTAGCTGCTCAATGAGCTGAGCTGTTTGATTACTATTCATATCGGTATTTCCTATGCTTATTGAAGATTAAGGTGAGTTAATAGTGGTGATTAAATAATAACCTATCTTAACCAAAAGCAAGACAATAAGCTATCGGAATTTTTATAGAGATGAACTAAACGTACTCAAGCAATATTTCATCAAAAAATCATTTAAAAAATATTTAGTTATAATTTTTAAACCTCTATTTTTGAGGTGTTTTTTGATAAAAGTTGTTGGCGTTCATGTTGATTAAAGAAAGTCCATGCGACAAATCGGCTGATTTTTTGCCCCTGAGCCATAGGAACAATATGGCTTTCAACAACATTGGCTTGTTTTAATTTTTTGTTGATTACCGACAAGGTCTCTTTTTTCGACACTAATGAAGTAAACCACAAGCATTGAGTTTTATATTGAATACTTTCGTTAATCATATTACTAATAAAAGCACTTTCACCACCTTGACACCAAAGTTCGGCATGTTGCCCACCAAAATTAAGCACAGTTTTTTGAGTGGAATGCGTTAACTTGCCTAACTTCTTCAGTTTGGTTTGCGTACTTGCCAACGCATCTTGTGCTGAAGCATGAAAAGGCGGATTACACAGCGTTAAGGTATAAAACTCGTTAGGTTTAATAATATGCCTAAAAATCGCTTTATAGTCTTTTTGTAATCGACACCGCAAAGTGCTTTTTAATAGCGCATTAGCTTGTGTTATTAACGAAGCAACTTTGATCGCCACAGGATTAATATCACTCCCAACAAATGACCAACCATATTCGGCACAACCAATAATAGGATAAATCACATTGGCACCAACGCCGATATCCAATACATGAATTTGCTTACCTGTAGGGACATGATTTTGATTGTCTCGCGCTAATAAGTCAGCTAAATGGTGAATATAATCCGCTCTACCAGGAATGGGCGGGCATAAATAACCGTCAGGAATATCCCAATAACTCACCTGATAATAGCTAAACAACAAAGCTTTGTTTAACATTTTAACCGCCATCGGATCGGCAAAATCGATCGATAAATTACCATAGAGATTCTGATTTACATAGTGAGATAGCTCAGGCAGTATATTGATAAGTTTTGCAAAATCATAACCGTCTTGATGTTTGTTTCGGCAATGTAATTGAGGCTTTTTTAATGACGTTTGCACGATTGTCCTATTTTATTCAAAATCAAATAACCGCTATTATAACGACTTAACAACAATATATGAAAACTGAACAGATAAATTAATCAAATTGATACTAATTAGTGTTGTTTTTTAATAAAAAACGTTCAGGAAAGGCATTGATTTTATTGAAGTTTTTTTGACGATATAATTTAAAAAAAGTTGAATAAAATCAATACCTTTCCTGACTGATTGTGGGTGTATATTCTTAATAAATGTTTAACATAAAACATACTAAAACCTATTAAATAATTTCAATAATATAACGCTTATAAATCGGTTTTTGAAAATAAGTGTATTAATTCTGTACGTTTGAAATGGTAATATTTGCTAAAATGAACAACAAAGGCTAATGGCAAGCAACGACTGCTTAGAGTGTTTAGTAATGGCAATTATTTCTTATCAAGTTCAAACAATTTCAGATTTATTAAATCTGGCTTTAACTATTCCGGAATATCAACGTCCATATAAATGGGATACCAGACATGTTAATCAATTGATCGATGACATTTTAGCTTATAAAAAAAAGACGCGTTATCGCTTAGGTACAGTAGTGCTTCATCAAGAAAAAGAGGTAAAATTCAATATTGTCGATGGTCAGCAACGATTATTAACGTTAACATTAATTTGTACAATTTTAGGGGAAAATCAAAAAACAGTAACTTCAAACTTATTGAAAACCCGTTTTACTTCTCCTGTTAGTATCAAAAAACTCAAGAATAATACTCAAGTCATTTATAGCCGATTTGCTAACTTAGATAACCACGATAAACAACAACTGCTTTCCTTTATTTTGAATCAATGTGAGCTGATAACAATAACGCTCGATGACCTTAATGAAGCTTTTCAGTTTTTTGATTCACAAAATATCCGTGGCAAGGCACTCGCACCGCATGATTTACTCAAAGCATATCACCTTCGTGAAATGATGGATAACACAGAACAAATCGATAGGATAAAACATGTCGAGCTGTGGGAACAAAGCATAAATCCTTATAATAATTTACCTAACCTAAATACTATTATAGGAGAATTTTTATTCCGTATTCGCTGTTGGATAGAGGGCGATTGTGGTATTCAATTTAGTCGTCATCATATTGATGTGTTTAAAGGAATCAGCCTTGGCGATATCAACTATCCCTATATTAATCCTATGTATATTACTGATAACGCAATAAAAAACGATAATGCCGTTTTAGTAAATCGAGGGAGTAAACAGTACCAGTCGTATCCATTTCAGATTGATCAGGTATTGATCAACGGTAAGCATTTTTTTGAGTATATTCAGCATTATATCGCCATGTATTGTAAATTATTCATAGATGAAGACGCATTACTTAAAGGGTTTATGGACAAGTACACCGTATATGAAAACAGTAACAGAAAGGGAGATCGTTATGTCAAAAATTTGTTTATGTGCACCATTTTGTATTATTACGATAAATTTGGTGATGTTGAATTAAAACAAGCTGCCAAAATTTGCTATTGTTGGAGTTATTTTTTACGATTAAAGTTGCAATTAATCAGTATGCAGTCTATAGATAACCATGCTAAGGCAGCCAATAGCTTATTTCGAGTTATTCGTAAAGCTCTTCACCCTCAGCAAATACTTAACTTTATTCCTCCATATAACACAAAAATTCGATTTAAAAATGCACCAAGTGTTGAAAATGCAATAAAAACCATGATAAATGGAGGGCGCGATGAATAAAAATGTCACTCCTTCTCAAGATCAAGCACTTACCTTATTGAATATTAAAGCGCTTTTTACCGAATCCGCTCAATACGTTATCCCCATTTATCAGCGAAATTACGCTTGGGGAGTAATCGAAATAGAGCAATTAATTCAAGATATCTATGATGTATCGACTAATGATACTAAAGGCACCCCCTCCTATTTCCTTGGCTGTTTAATTGTTTATGAACGCAAAAATCAACCCTATGACGGTAAAAAGAGTTATGAAATAATCGATGGACAGCAACGCCATACCACGTTATGCATTTTATTAGCTTATTTAAAAAATGAATTAGCAATAAATGATGATGAGTTGAACCATTTAACGTTCAATTTAACATTTGATAGTCGTCCTCGTTCAATCAATGCGTTTAAAAATCTGTATACCAATGGAATAAACTGTGACATTGAAGAGCCAAATATATACTCCGCTTATAATATTATTGATCGCTACTTTAAAACACATAAAGTCAATATTGAACAGTTTTATCGCTATTTATTTGAAAATGTTAAATTATTGAGAATAACCGTACCTCACGATACGGATCTAAACCATTACTTCGAAATCATCAATAACCGTGGTGAACAGCTTGAAAAGCACGAAGTACTCAAAGCCAAAATGCTTTCTGAGTGTGCTAAGGATGCTAAAGTTCGTCACTGTTTTTCAACAATTTGGGATGCTTGTTCCAATATGGACGGTTTTGTTCAACTTAATTTTAGTGCAGATATAAGATCAGCAATTTTTGGTAAAGATTGGAGCGATTTTCCAAACTCTTTTGCCGATATTCAGGCTCATTTATCACAATCAAGTTCAATACAAAATGGCGTGACGATTGAGGATATTATTGCTGATAAGCGCTTCCACCCTATCGATACCGATAATAATCTTGAAAAAAAAGAAAGGTTCGGCTCAATTATTGATTTTTCAAACTTCTTGTTACATGTTTTAAAGTTAACCATAAATAATCAGACGAAAACGTCACAAAACAATAAAATGCAACAAGGCGATGAGGTTTCGCTAGATGATAAAAAATTATTGAAACAATTTTACTATTCAAACAACAAATTAAAAGTCGAACCGACAGAATTTGCCTTTAATCTATTAAAATATCGAGTTTTGTTTGATCGTTATATAGTAAAAAAAGACACAGAAAACCGATGGCGCTTACTCACATTAAAAAAATACACAAATGACTTTAATTATGTCAACACTTTTGATGCAATTAATGAACAATTAGTGATGCTTCTTTCCATGTTTGATGTATCTAACCCGTCTTCGACATATAAACGCTGGTTGTATCGAGCGCTTGAAATTTTAAATAAAATTGCCGATAAAAAAGCGCTGATTGACAGTCCTCTAAATTATTTAGAAAAGCTAGAAAAAATAAGCCAAGAGTACCTAAGTGAAATTTGTAAAATAAATGGCAACTTTAGTGATGACAAACTACATCAAGGAATAAAAGTACACAATTTTATTTTTAACCTATTGGACTACTTGCTTTGGAGACACCTGTCAAAAGGTAAACGTTTTAATGGTTTAGGTAAATCCGAATTGGGTGACCACTTTGATAATTTTCAATTTACTGTCCGCTCTTCGGTAGAGCATTATTTTCCACAAACCGATCCATCGGGGGAAAAAGTCATGAAAAATGTGGATAGGTTTGGCAATCTTTGTCTTATTTCGCCTAGTACAAACTCAAGGCTCAGCAACTATTCTCCTGCCGATAAAAAGAAGTTTTATCGTGAGAAAAATAGAATAGAGAGCTTAAAACAAGCAATTATGATGAGTTACAACGATTGGGGACCTGAAGGACAAGGTCTTGAAAATATAAAAAAACACGAAGAAGAAATGATTAATATTTTGCGCAGTTTTATGTTTATCCCTGCCTAGTCAGGCTTAAATCCGAGCGCTTAGTTCTTTTCTATATTGACCTTAATTAACACCATCAACCCAACAAGCATTAAGGCTAAACGCTAAGATCTAAGGTATGCAAAAGTTACACTACTTTAACAGCTCAATAGTATCATACTGATTTAAATAATTTAATAATCAAAAGCGTTATTAATAAGTGAATTATTAAGATATTTTTCTTTTCCAAATACAAATTTCCCATACCACTACGCCCAATTCATTGCGTTCAACAAAATAAAAAAAAGGCTTATCTTACGAGAAAATCCAGAAAATATATTGATTTTATTTATATTTTTTTGTTGTTATTTTTTAACAAAAAACTACCAGTAATGACACACTCTTCCCCAAGCTTCCTCAATATAGTATCCTATTAACTATTATCTCATTTAAAGTTCATATACCCGTGCACGCATTCATTTTTGCTTTACGCAAAGTCTTTTATAGCAGTAATCTTCTTTTTAGTCTTCGAATGTTAATTAGTTTGACTGGGTCAACCTTGGTTCCTTGGTATTTTGGACAAACATCCTTAGTTATTCCGCTTACACTTGGCGTGGTGGCTGCAGGTTTAACCGAGATCGATACCCGTTTATTAAGTCGCTGTATTAATTTAGTTCTTACACTAATCTGTTTTGCTATTGCGACTTTTTCGGTTGAGTTGTTATTTGATGAGCCAGTGTTTTTTATTGTTGGTTTGGTGTCTTCGACGTTCATTTTTATTATGCTTGGTTCGCTTGGACAGCGTTATGGCGTGATTGCCTTTGGGTCACTTTTGATTGCTGCTTATACTATGCTTGGGCATAATCTATACACTGACAATTATACGCTGCCTTGTTTTTTATTGCTTGGTGCGCTTTGGTATAATGTTGTTTCATTAATTGAATCTATTATCCAACCCATTCGTACAACCCAACAATCGCTATCACAGTGTTTTATTCATTTAGCACAATATCTTGATGCTAAAGCCGCTATGTTCGATCCTGATGAATCGGATGGTTTTAAAAAACAAACATTACAATTAAATAATGCTAATAATCAACTTATTAGTGCATTCAACAACGCTAAGCGTTCATTGTTTAATCGATTAAAAAGCTATCGTGGTCAAGCTTATATTAGAAAACTACTCAGCTATTATTTTGTAGCGCAAGATATTCATGAGCGAGCTAGTTCAGCGCATGGACATTATCAAGCACTGAGTGTTCATTTTAAGCATAGTGATATTTTATTTCGATTTGCACGTATTTTAAATTTGCAGGCTAAAGCATGTGCTCAGTTGGCAATAGCAATTAAATTAAATCAAACTTATCAGCATGATCCGTTATTTTCACGCTATTTTTCTTATCTTCAAGAAGCAATTAATCAATATCACACTAGTAGTAACTCTAATATGCTAATGGTTAAGGCTATCAAAAGTTTACATCAAAATTTGTTATCTATCGATCTGTTACTTGCCAATATTGATACCGAACAGCATCTGTCAAAAGAGCAAGAAGATAACCAGTTAATTGATGAAGAGTTAACTTGTTTCCATGATGTTTTTGTTAAAATTAAAAGTAATTTGACCGTTAAGTCAGCACTATTTCGCCATGCAATTCGTATGTGTTTGGTATTTTTTGTGGGATATATGATTATTTATGCTTCTGATTTGTCGCATGGATATTGGGTTATTTTGACTAGCTTGTTTGTGTGCCAACCAAACTATTCCACGACAAAACATCGGTTAAAATTACGCGTACTAGGGACGATTTTGGGGATTGTTGTGGGAATTCCGTTAACATTTTTATTCCCAAGTATACCCGAGCAGTTGGTATTAATTATTATTACTGGTTGGCTGTTTTTTCTATTTAAGAATTCACAATACGCTTATGCAACTGCATTTATTACGTTGCTGGTGTTTTTTAGTTTTAGTTTGATTGGTGAAAGCAGTATTGAAGTTGCGGTTTTACGCATTATTGCAACGTTAATTGGTTGTTTTATTGCTTGGTTTGCTGTGAGCTTTATTTGGCCTGATTGGCAGTTTAGAAATTTGCCTAAACTTGTCGATCGTGTCTGCCATGATGATAGTCATTATTTGGCGTTAATTGGTCGTCAATATCTGACTGGAAAAACTAATGATGTCATGTATCGTTTGGCAAGGCGTGCAGCACATGATAGTAATGCAGATTTATCATCATTAATTAGTTTAATGACCAAGGAACCCCATATGAATCCTGTCGTTATTGATAAAGGATTTCGTTTATTAACACTAAATCATACATTGATTAGTTATCTTTCAACTTTAGGTGCACACCGCGATAAACCGCTTTCAAAACAGACGTTCGAGCTATTTGATGATCTGTCGGTCTATATTATTAATCTATTAAATGATAAAAAGATCGACAGCGAATACCAAGCTATTAAAAGATCCGTTACTGATTATATTGAAACAATTTCAGTCAATTCAGTAGATGACGATAAAGCCAATAATGATCTGTTAGTTATGCAACAATTGGCTTTGATTTTGGATATTTTGCCGGAGGTTGTCATGCTTGCAAATGAATTAGAACATTAAATAGGTTAATAAGGAAATTGACCTTTAAGCCACGTTACTAGCATTTGAGGAATCATTTACTCTTTCATTGGTAAAAATGTTAAGTACACATAAATACTAACACATTATTTTTTGAGTACTATCAAACTAACTCATCACGCCAAATCTGAGTTGATTTCTGTTTAATATTGCAACAGGTAAACCTAGACCTACATTCACTATTGCCATCGAATTTTTTCAATTAACTGACATTTGCAATGATATCGCTCAAAATAATATTGGGTATTATCATATACCACTATTTTGTTACGCGTATTAAATATAAACACCTTCAAAGCCTATTAACAAGTCTTAAAGGTGTTTGTAGTCGTGGAGTTTGAATTTTCAATTTAAAAATAGAAAATAGAAAATAGAAAATAGAAAATATTTTTCTATTCTCGGTTTATCTGTTCCTTTAACCAGCTTATTTCTTGTGCCCAAATATCAGGATCAATGGTTTCTAAGATAAGAGGAATTTCGTCAATTCTTGGATCTTGCATAATATATTTAAATGCCACTTCGCCAATATTGCCTTTGCCTAAACTGTGATGGCGATCGACATGGCTAGCAAATTCACTTTTGGCATCGTTTAAATGCATACCGCGCAAATATTGAAAACCGACGATTTTTTCAAATTCTGCAAAGGTCTCTTGGCAGGCTTTTTCAGTACGGAGGTCATAACCTGCGGCAAAGGCATGGCAAGTGTCAATGCAGACGCCAACACGGCTTTTGTCTTCAACTTGGTCTATGATTTGCGCAAGATGTTCAAATTTATAACCTAAGTTAGATCCCTGCCCTGCAGTGTTTTCAATAACAGCAACGACGTTTTGTGTTTTATCAAGCGTGATATTGATTGATTCGGCAATGCGTGCAAGGCATTCATCTACAGAAATTTGTTTTAAGTCACTTCCTGGGTGAAAGTTAAGCAATGTTAGTCCAAGTTGTTCGCATCGTTGCATTTCATCTAAAAAAGCAGTGCGTGATTTTTCAAGTTGCTCTCTATCAGGGTGACCTAAGTTAATTAGGTAACTATCGTGTGGCAAAATTTGTTTGCTGGTAAAGCCATATTTTTCACAGCGTTTTTTAAAACTATCAATAGTGGCTGTTTCAAGCGGTTTGGCGTGCCATTGCCGTTGGTTTTTGGTAAATAGCGCAAATGCGGTTGCGCCAATTTGATAGGCGTTAATTGGAGCATTGTCTACCCCACCTGCTGCGCTAACGTGCGCACCAATATATTTCATTTTTGAATTTCCTGCTGATATTAGTTTGAGCCACTGTTTCGTTGTAATTGATCACGTAAGTTAGGTGGTACACCTTTTATTACCAGTGAGTCGGTTTGTGGATCCCATTTGATGCGTTCGCCAAGTAGTTCTGAATCGAAGCTTAAGGTTAGTCCTCCACCACTGCCCGAGAATTTTTTGAGTTGTCGCAATGCACTACGATCAACGGGAAAGGTGTCTTCTAAGTCATATTCGCTGTTTTTAATAAATTCGATAAAGTTGTTATCACCGCTTGTTGGTAATTCGTTAGCTAGGTTTTTTAGCTCTATTTCTTCACCCGCTTGGTGTTGAGCTTGGCAGTAGTTGTAAACACTTTCACGCGCGTTGGTTTTGTCTTGTTTGTCAAATTGCATTTCTTGGCAGTATTCGTCAACCGCTTTAACCAGTGTTTTGTTTTGCGCTTTGGCATCTAACCCTTCGCTTGCGCCTAAATAGTCCATGAAAAAGTCCGATACTTTGCGCCCTACTCGACCTTTTAAGAAAGTTAGGTATCGTTTTGAGTCGGCTTGGGTTTCCCATTCTGTGATGTCTATGCGAGCAATAATGTCTGCATGGTCAATATCAAGGTGTTGGGTTTCGCTGATATCTAGATCTTCATTAACTAGCATACTTGAACAGCTGTTTAATACAGCAATAATTAAGTATTCGACAGCTAAATAACGGTACTGACAAAATACGACTGTTCCCCCTTCTGCAAAAGGGTATTTAGCAAGTTCATTGCGTAGCTGTTTGGTTGATTCTTGGCTAAAATGTAAAAAATCTTGGTTACCTAAGCGTAACTCTTTTAGGGATAGTTCAAACAAACTTTCGCTATTAAAAAGCCCATATGCTTTGCTTTTATTGTTATAAATTCGGTTGATATCTTCAATCAGATTTATAACGGCTTGCTCATTACCTAGCGTTGAGTCACGCAATTGTAGTTCGATCTCGGTATCACTTTTTCTAACCAATTTATGCAATATGATATTTTCGATTTGTACACTCATTAGGCATCCCTGTTTAGATCTTGAAAAAATAGTGTTCATTTTATCAAAACACGAAAAAAGTGCTATCAACAATTAATAAGTCTGTTAGACTAGTAAGGCATAATTTCAAATTTATACTCAAGCGTATATCTTATCTGAAACTTCTTTACAATATCTAACGATAGGAATAAAAAAATATGGTGAAATCTCACGATATTTATCATGATTTTAGGCAAAAAAAAATTAGTGCTTTGTTTTGGCAATATGCGTTACCCGCCATTATTGGGACAATTGTTAACACTCTTTATAATATTATTGACGGTGTTTTTATTGGCCATTGGATTGGGCGCGAGGCATTAAGTGCCGCCGGTCTTATTTTGCCGGTAATGAATTTGGCAGCAGCAATTGGTATGTTAGTTGGGATTGGTTCGGCCAGTCGAATTTCGATTTTTTTAGGTCGTGGCGATAACGACAAAGCCGAAAAAGTCGCTGGTACGTCATTTATGCTAACTGCAGTACTGAGTGGTTTTACGTTATCAATGCTGCTTATTTTTATTGATCCTGTGTTGCGATTTGTTGGTTCTAGCCCTGTTAACCATGTTTATGCCAGAGAGTTTTTAGAGATTTTTTTACCTGGTAGTATCTTTTTAACCCTGACTTTTAACTACAATAATATGATGCGTGCAAGTGGTTATCCATTTAAGGCAATGGTCACCATGTTTGTTAGTGTGATTGCCAATATTATTTTAGCGCCAATTTTTATTATCGGTTTAGGCTGGGGTATGCGTGGGGCTGCATTCGCAACAACATTGTCGATGATGATTAGCTTTGTATTTGTTATGCAACATTTTTTAAATAAGAATAGTAATATCAAGCTTTATCGTCGTAATTTTAAGTTAGATTTTTCAATTGCAAAGTCAGTTATATCAATCGGTTTGTCACCTTTTTCAATGCAAATGGCCGCTTCAATCGTTGTGGTGTTTATTAACTGGCAACTTAATCGTTATGCACCACTTGCTGGCGTATCTGGCGATGATTCAATTGCTGCTTATTCTAATGCTAACCGGCTTATTACTTTAGTGATTATGATTGTCATTGGTATCAATCAAGGTATGCAACCTATTATTGGTTATAATTATGGTGCTAAAAATTATGATCGCGTTAAAAAGACGTTCTTTTATGCAGTTAAAGTAGCAACCGTTGTAACTTCACTCGGTTTTGTCCTTGGATTTTTTGTTCCTGATACGTTGGTGCGAGCATTTAGTTCAGAAGAAGATCTTGTAGCATTATCCGCCATTGCTCTACGTTTTACTACATTGTCTTTTGTTTTTGTTGGTTTTCAAATGGTAACTACTAGCTTTTTCCAATGTATTGGTATGGCAAAAATTTCGATTTTACTGAGCCTTTCAAGGCAGATTTTGATTTTGTTACCAGCGCTTTATATTTTGCCATTATTTTTTGGTTTCAATGGCGTTTGGGTAGCAGCACCAACAGCCGATCTGTTATCTACTGGTACAGCTTGTATTGTGCTTTACTGGTATTTTAAATCACTCAAAAAAAGACATTGCTGTGATTAATGCTATTGTTTAAGCTATTAAAATAGAAAGGGGCTAAATGCCCCTTTCTATTTGACTCAATTTTATTTACTGCAATAACGATTTTTATTTTTGTTTGCATAAGTCATGCTCAATTCCATTATCACAAGCTTTTTGAAATAATTCTTTTGCTTTTTGATCATCTTTTGTAACACCATAACCATTAGAATATATCACGCCAAGATTCCATTGAGCGTAAGGATCATTTTGCTCGGCGGCTTTTTCAAACCAAATTTTAGCTAAATTATAATCTTGTTCAACATTTTTACCATCAAAATACATATCGCCTAAGGCATATTGAGCATCACTATTACCATTTTCAGCCCCTTTTTGGTACCATTTTTGAGCTTTTGTTAGATCTTCTTCAACTCCTTGGCCTTTTTCGTACAAAACACCTAAATTATATTGAGCTTCAGCGTTTTTATCAGCCACTTTGAGATACCATTCAAAAGCTTTGCTGTAATTTTGTTCTACTTCTTCACCTTTATAATATAAGTTACCGATATTTAAAGCGGCCTCTACAATACCTTGTGCTGCGGCCTTTTTGTACCATTCTATTGCTTTTTGTGCATCTTTTGTAACAGAAATACCATAAAGGCACCTAACGCCAAGATAAAATTGTGCTTCTGGATTATTTTCTTCTGCCGCTTTTTTGTATAGGTCGTCAAAACTCAAATCTCGAAAATTTTGAGCATAAGATGGGCTTGAAAAACAGATGAACAATAAAAGTAACGCAACTAATTTTTTCACGTTATATTCCTTATTACTAAATAATTATAGAGCTAAATATATATTTTTAATTATTATAAGCTAAAGTTATTAGACTATCTTTAGTAAAACTAAAAGAAAACAAAGCTCTTTTAATTTCGTTCTATGTCGAAGTTGAAATTTTTATGACGCTTGATAGAGTCACAAAAATAAGACATAGAAAAACCAATATAATACCAACCCACCCAATCAAAGATATTTGTTCAGCAATAATTAGCATCGCTAATATAGTCGCAATAACAGGCTCTAATAAGCTGATAGTAATAGCCGAGCTAGCCGATATTTTAGATAATCCATAACCATAACATAAATACCCCATAAACATGGGGATCAATGCCATATAAATGCAAACAGTAATATTGATTAGTGAGTCAAATAATGTAGCACCTGTGAGTAGCATAACCGGTATGAGTAAGATACCACCACACCCAAAAGTTGCTCCCATGGACGATTTTGTTGAGATGCCTTTTAACATTAATTGTCGTGCAGACCATGAATATAAGGCATAGGTAAATCCAGCAATTAATCCTAATAAAATACCTATAGTGGTGTGTTCATATTGTGTTGTGGTGGAATTATCTTCTGAAAAGGCAAGTAAAATTATCCCCAAAATACCACAGGCAGCTCCTATTACCCATTGTTTAGTTAGGCGAAAATCGCGACTAATATATTCAATGAGGGCCGAAAGGATCGGCGCAGACCCAATAGAAACCACCGTTCCAATTGTTACACCTGATAAGCGCATAGAGCTATAAAAAGCTAAAGGATAAATCATAACAGCAATAGCACCAACAATAAGTAGGCAAAGATGTTTGATTAACAAATGACGCTCTTTGATTATTTTAGATATCGCCAATATGCATTGTAAAATTCCGCCGATGCCCATCGCTAGCGAACCAATAAGCAAAGGAGAAAGCGAGGGCGCAAATGTAGCAGCTGTGCCCGTTGTCCCCCATAAAATAGATGCTAATATGACAGCTAAAATACCAAGTACTTTATTCATTAGTTCGGTGATTACTCAATGTTTTGTACTTGCTCTCTAATTTGTTCAATAAGCACTTTGAGTTCAATCGCACTGGCTGTCACATCAGCATTAATTGATTTAGATGCAATAGTGTTAGATTCTCGATTAAACTCTTGCATCATAAAATCAAGTCTGCGCCCTACTGCTTCGTTTTTCTTTAAAATAGAATATGTCTCTTTGACATGTGTCATTAAACGATCAAGTTCTTCAGCGACATCAATACGTTGTGCAAGCATAACTATTTCTTGCTCAAAACGAGAATTATCAAGCTCAATATTGGCTTCTTCTAATTTACTTTTTAGTCTCTCTTTTTGCCATTCAAGAATTTCTGGCATCCATTGACGGATTTTGCCAACTTCTGCTGTGATCGCTTCTAATCGTTTGATAATAAGATCACAAAGCGCTTTACCTTCGCGTTCACGTACTGTAATAAACTCATCTATCGCAGTATCAAGTAGCGCTAAAATTTCTTGCGAAATAGTATCTAAGTTTTGCTCTTTTGCCGACATTACACCCGGCCAGCGTAATACATCAATAGGGTTAATTTGAGCTGAGTCGTGTTCGGTTTGCACCCAACTTGCAGCGTTAAGTATTTGTTTAGCTAGCTCTTTATTTAATGAAAGCTCTTGATGTTGTGTTGAAGGATCTAATTCAAAGCGTAAATTACATTCGATCTTTCCTCGAGTCAGGCGGCTTCGTAATCTTTCGCGAATGATAGGCTCAAGTGAACGAAATTGCTCTGGCAAACGAATATACGTTTCTAAGTAACGTTGGTTAACTGAACGTAATTCCCAAGAAGCAGTCCCCCATGGTTGGTTTAGCTCTTTTCTTGCATAAGCAGTCATACTTGAAATCATAATAACATCCTAAAATTGTAAAAAACTTGCTGGGCATTGTACCATAAATTCTGTATAATGCGCTCTTAGCTTAGGCTAAACATTGACTTATCTTGTTGATGTCCTCCTAAATGATTAACTCAAAACTAATTTTAAACAGAAACTGTTGGAGATATGCATGCGCCCTTCTGGTCGATCTGCGGAACAAGTCCGCCCAATCAAAATAACCCGTCATTATACTAAGCATGCAGAAGGTTCTGTATTAGTTGAATTTGGTGAAACCAAAGTACTTTGTAATGCCTCTGTTGAAGATGGGGTTCCTCGCTTTTTAAAAGGACAAGGCCAAGGGTGGGTAACCGCTGAATACGGTATGTTACCTCGTGCAACCAATTCAAGAACACAGCGTGAAGCCGCTAAAGGTAAGCAAACAGGCCGAACAATGGAAATTCAACGCCTTATTGCTCGCTCATTACGAGCAATGATTGACTTAAAGCTACTAGGCGAACATACCATTACACTTGATTGTGATGTTATTCAAGCCGATGGCGGTACTCGAACAGCATCAATTACTGGTGCTTGCGTTGCTTTAAATGATGCTATTAATCAAATGCTAGCAAATGGAAAAATCAAACAAAACCCAATAAAATCGTTAGTTGCGGCTGTTTCTGTTGGTATTGTTGAAGGGGAAGCGCTTTGTGATTTGGAATACATAGAAGATTCAAACGCCGAAACCGATATGAATGTTATTATGACCGATGATGGACGAATCATTGAAATACAAGGCACTGCAGAAGGCGAGCCATTTAGCCATGAAGAGTTATTACAATTATTAGCATTAGCAAAAAATGGGATAGCGACCATTATTGATGCTCAAAAACAAGCCTTAAAAGATTAATTGGAGAAAATCAATGAAATCATACAAAAGTGAATTTATTGAATTTGCATTAAATAGACAAGCCTTAAAATTTGGTGAATTTACTCTAAAATCAGGTAGAAAAAGCCCTTACTTTTTTAATGCAGGTTTATTTAATACAGGAAAAGATCTTGCATTGTTAGGCCGTTTTTATGCTGCCGCATTGATGGATGCTCATTTAGAGTATGATGTAATTTTTGGTCCTGCTTATAAAGGTATTCCAATCGTTTCATCAACCGTGGTTGCCCTTTCTGAACACCATAATGTTGATGTGCCTTATTGCTTTAACCGCAAAGAAGCCAAAGATCACGGTGAGGGTGGTAACTTAGTCGGTAGCTCTATTTATGAACAACGCGTCATGTTAGTTGATGATGTAATTACCGCCGGTACCGCAATTCGTGAATCTATGCGGATCTTAGAAGACAATAAATCTAAACTTGCTGGCGTATTGATCTGCCTTGATCGCCAAGAAAAAGGACGCGGTGAATTATCAGCCATTCAAGAAATTAAACAAACTTATCACTGTGATGTTATTTCAATTATTACGTTAGATGATTTGATCCAATATCTTTACAAAGATCCAACTCGCAAAGATCAAGTGGGGCTTGTTGAAGCATATCGTAATGAGTATGGAATAAAATAAACCCTCTCCTATTTGGTATACTTTTTTGTTGTATACTTCTGCTCGATAAAAAAGCATCGAAAGGTGCTTTTTGTTTTTTAGGCTATAAAACTCTACTTTTATAATTTACTTTTGGTTAAAATACCTGTCTATTTGAATACAATAAAAAATAAATATTTATTATTTGTTTATCGCATTTAAAATAATGTAAAACTAATGTTGACACATAAAGTTAATTTACATTGACTAGATATACTCCATTTCATACAGGAAGATAAAAAATATGAGTTTAATTGATTCCCAATCAAGCAACAGCAGTCAACAACGCGATCAGCTACAACGCCAAATATGGAAAATTGCCGACGAGGTAAGAGGTGCTGTTGATGGGTGGGATTTTAAGCAGTATGTGCTTGGCTCTCTGTTTTACCGCTTTATTAGTGAGAATTTTGCCAATTATATTCAAGCTGACGATGACAGTATCGATTACAGTACATTACCTGATGATGTTATTACCGATGAAATAAAAAAAGACGCAATAAAAACTAAAGGTTATTTTATTTATCCTAGCCAATTATTTTGTAAAATTGTAGCGGAAGCAAACACCAATCCCAGTTTAAATACTGACTTAGCTAATATTTTTAATGCCATTGAAAGCTCAGCTATTGGCTACCCTTCAGAAAGCGATATTAAAGGATTATTTGCCGATTTTGATACCACCAGTAATCGATTAGGAAATAACGTTGCCGATAAAAATAAACGATTAGCTGCAGTACTTAATGGTGTGGCCGAACTTGATTTTGGTGATTTTAAAGATAATCAAATCGATCTGTTTGGTGATGCTTATGAGTATTTGATCTCTAATTATGCTTCGAATGCGGGTAAATCAGGAGGCGAATTTTTTACACCGCCGAATGTGTCAAAATTAATCTCACAACTCGCTTTACATAACCAAAAGACTGTAAATAAAATCTATGATCCAGCAGCAGGTTCTGGTTCTTTGTTATTACAGGCAAAAAAGCAGTTTGAAGATCATATTATTGAGGATGGATTCTTCGGTCAAGAAATCAACCATACTACCTATAACCTTGCCCGTATGAATATGTTTTTACATAATATCAATTACAATAAATTCGAAATCGCACTAGGTGACACGCTAATTAACCCTCATTTTGGTGATGAAAAGCCATTTGATGCCATTGTGTCTAATCCGCCTTATTCAATTAAATGGATTGGTAGTGATGATCCAACATTAATTAACGATGACCGCTATGCACCTGCAGGTGTGCTTGCGCCAAAATCCAAAGCTGATTTTGCTTTTATTATGCATGCATTAAGTTATCTATCCGATCGCGGTCGCGCAGCAATTATCACCTTTCCCGGGATTTTTTATCGTGGCGGTGCAGAACAAAAAATTCGCAAATATTTGGTCGACAATCATTATGTTGAAACCGTAATATCGCTCGCTCCAAACTTATTTTATGGTACATCAATTGCGGTTAATATTCTGGTGCTTGCCAAAAATAAAACCGTCAAAACCACACAATTTATTGATGCCAGCAAACTGTTTAAAAAAGAGACCAATAATAATGTTCTAACCGACGAACATATTCAAGAAATTATGCAAGTATTTGCTAGTAAGCAAGATATCCAATATTTCGCTAAATCAGTTGATAACCAAACCATTGCCGACAATGACTATAATCTATCAGTCGGCTCGTATGTTGAAGCCGAAGATACTCGAGAAATAATTGATATCACTCAGCTTAATATCGAAATAAAAGAAACTGTGGCTAAAATTGATAGCTTACGCACTCAAATTGATGCAATTGTGGCGGAGATTGAGGGATGATTAAGCATAATAATATAATTGAATTTCTGAAAGGTGTTGAGGTTGAGTGGAAGGCTTTGAGCACTGTTGCCCAATATGTTAGAGGGCTAACTTATAACAAAAAAAATGAAAGCGACAATAGCATAGGATATAAAGTACTACGTGCAAATAATATTACACTATCAAACAGTACGCTAAACTTTAATGATGTTAAAATTATCAATTTGGATACAAAAGTTAAAGATACACAAAAACTTTATAAAAATGATATTTTAATAAGCGCTGCAAGTGGAAGCCGTGAACACGTTGGGAAAGTTGCTTTCATAACTAATGATATAGATTACTATTTCGGTGGATTTATGGGCGTGATTAGAAGTTCAAACAAAATCTACCCTCGTTATTTATTCCACATTTTAACAAGTAAAATTTTTCAAAATTATCTAAATGAAATGTTGAATAGCTCAACTATAAATAATTTAAGTTCAAAGATTATGGAGGGATTCCAAATCCCCATTCCCCCTCTACACATTCAAACTGAAATAGTCCGTATTTTAGACACATTCACAGCCCTCACAGCAGAGCTCACAGCAGAGCTCACAGCAGAGCTTACTGCACGGAAAACACAATACAACTATTATCGAGATAAATTGTTGACCTTTAAAGAGGAGAAGGTTGAGTGGAAGGCTTTAAAGGAGGTTGGTCAATTAATTCGTGGTAATGGATTACAAAAGAAAGACTTTACCGAAACAGGCGTGCCTGCTATTCATTATGGGCAAATTTATACTTACTATGGAACTTTTGCTACTGAAACTAAATCATTTGTTTCATCTGAATTAGCAAAAAAATTAAAAAAAGCTAAATATGGCGATATTTTACTTGCGGGAACAAGTGAAAATATTAAAGATGTGATGACTCCTTTAGGATGGCTTGGTGGAGAAATTGTTTTTTCTGGAGATATGTACGCATTCAGACCTAATAATGCAGTTAATACTAAATATTTAACATATCTTTTACAGACAACCCATTTCCAGAAGTTTAAAAAAAAATATGCTAACGGTACTAAAGTAATTCGTATCCAATCTGAAAAGTTTTTAACCTTTAAAATCCCCATTCCCCCACTCAAGGAACAAGCCCGTATTGTCAAAATTCTAGATAAATTCGATGCGCTCACCAATTCAATCACCGAAAGTTTACCGCGTGAGATTGCATTACGTCAAAAACAGTACGAATATTACCGTAATTTATTATTGGATTTTCCTAAAGTAGAAGAATAAATAACAGATAAAATACAAATAACTAACTAGTAGAATAAAATTACAATTTTAAACATTTGGAATAGACTATGACGACTTATACAACCCCCATCGCCGAAACCAATGGTTATATTATTTTAGATAACTACAACAAGCTTGAAGAGCCAGCTGCTGCTTATCAAACCGAAAATCAATTAGAAAACGAATTTATTCATGACTTAACTCGGCAGGGTTATGAATATTTGCCAAACTTAAATACGCACGAAAAGTTGTTGGCAAATATTCGCGTTCAGTTACAAACACTTAACAATATGCAGTTTACTGATGCGGAATGGCAGCGGTTTGTTTTGGAATATTTGGATAAACCCAATGAGTCGATGGTTGATAAAAGTCGTAAAATCCACCACAATCATATTTATGATTTTGTGTTTGATGATGGTCATATTCAAAATATTTATCTACTTGATAAAAAAACACTTAAAAATAATAAATTACAAGTTATTCACCAATTTCAACAAGCGGGTAGTTATGCCAATCGTTATGATGTTACTATTTTAGTTAATGGCTTGCCTTTAATACAAGTCGAATTAAAAAAACGGGGTATTGCGATCCGCGAAGCATTTAATCAAGTCCATCGTTATAGTAAAGAAAGCTTTAATCAAGATAATTCGTTATTTAAATATTTGCAAATGTTTGTGATTTCAAACGGTACGGATACTCGCTACTTTGCTAATACCACCAAGCGTGATAAAAATAGCTTCGACTTTACCATGAATTGGGCAAATGTAAAAAACGAACCGATTAAAGACTTAAAAGATTTTACTGCAACGTTTTTTGCTAGTCGTACTTTGTTGAGTGTACTTATTACCTACTCAGTTTTGGATGTCAATGATACTTTGTTAATTATGCGTCCTTACCAAATCGCCGCAACCGAACGGATTTTGTGGCAAATTACTAGTGCATATCATGCCAAAAATTGGAGTACGCTTCAAAGTGGTGGCTTTATTTGGCACACAACGGGATCAGGTAAAACACTAACCAGTTTTAAAGCAGCTCGTTTAGCCACTGAACTTGAATTTATCGATAAAGTCTTTTTTGTGGTGGATCGTAAAGATCTGGATTATCAAACCATGAAAGAGTATCAAAAATTTTCAAAAGATAGTGTGAATGGTTCAAACAGCACCGCTGGGCTTAAGCGTAACATTGAAAAAACAGACAATAAAATTATTGTTACTACCATTCAAAAACTCAATAATTTGATCAAAAGCGAAGATGACTTAGCGATCTATGATAAACACGTTGTATTTATTTTTGACGAAGCTCACCGCTCACAATTTGGCGAAGCTCAAAAAAACTTAAAGCGTAAATTTAAAAAATATTATCAATTTGGCTTTACTGGTACGCCAATTATGCCTATTAATGCTCAAGGAGCACAAACAACAGCAGATGTATTTGGACGTGAACTACATGCTTATGTATTAACCGATGCAATTCGTGACGAAAAAGTATTAAAATTTAAAGTTGATTATAACGATGTGCGTCCGAATTTTAAATCAATAGAGCAAGAACAAAATCTTGAAAAACTCAGCGCTGCCGAAAATAAAAAAGCCCTGCTTCACCCAAACCGTATAGAGCAAATCACACAATATATTTTGAATAATTTTAAACAAAAAACCCACCGCTTAATGGGCAAGGACAAAGGGTTCAATGCCATGTTTGCAGTGAGTAGTGTGGACGCAGCTAAACTCTATTATGAATCATTCAAAAAATTACAAAAAGGTGTAAACCAACCGTTAAAAATAGCCACGATATTTTCTTATTCTGCTAATGAAGAACAAGATGCTCAAGGTAATTTTGCCGATGAAAGTTTTGAAATAGATGCCTTAAATCAGAGTGCCAAAGAGTTTTTAGCAATGGCTATTGATGACTATAACCAGGAATTTAAGTCAAACTATGATGTCAGCAGTGAGCAGTTTCAGAACTATTATCGCGATTTATCTTTAAAAGTAAAAAATAAAGAAATTGATTTATTAATTGTGGTTGGTATGTTTTTAACTGGCTTTGATGCGCCAACGCTTAATACTTTATTTGTTGATAAAAATTTACGGTATCATGGGTTAATTCAAGCCTTTTCACGCACTAATCGTATTTATAATGCGACCAAAACCTTTGGTAATATTGTGGCGTTTCGTGACTTAGAGCAAGCAACTATTGATGCGATTAAAACATTTGGTAAAAGTAACACTCGTGAAGTAGTGCTAGAAAAAAGTTATGATGAATATATGCATGGGTTTACTGATAATTCAGGTCAGTTCCATCATGGATATTTAGCAATCGTTACAGAATTACAAGAAAAATTTCCTCACCCTGATGAAATCATTACCGAAAAAGATAAAAAAGCGTTTGTTAAATTGTTTGGCGAATACTTGCGCGCTGACAACGTATTGCAAAATTATGACGAATTTGTTGCATTAAAGGCTTTTCAACAGTTAGATATGACAGACGAGCAAGCAGTTTTAGAGTTTAAAAATAAGCATTATGTGACAGATGAAGATCTGCAAAAAATGCAAACAGTTAAACTACCTACTGATCGTGCAATACAAAATTATCGTTCAACTTATAATGATATTCGCGATTGGCTACGCCGAGAAAAAGAAGCCAATCAGCAAGATAATCAAAGAATTGATTGGGATGATGTGGTTTTCGAAATTGATCTATTAAAATCACAAGAGATTAATTTGGATTATATTCTTGAGTTAATTTATGAACAAAATAAACAAGAAAAAACCAAACAAGATATTGTCGAAGATGCTCAGCGCTTAATTCGTTCAAGTTTAGAAAATCGTGCTAAAGAAGAACTTGTTGTTGAATTTATTAAACAAACGGATCTTGATGCTATTCCAAATAAAGCCTCAATTATTGATGCATTCTTCTTGTATGCACAGCAAGAGTTGCTAGCAGAACTAAATGCCTTAATTGTAGAAGAAAACTTAAATGAAGCTGAAACCAAACGTTATATTACCTCATCATTAAAACGAGAATATGCATCTGAAAATGGCACAGAGTTAAATGAAATTCTACCAAAAATGAGCCCACTCAATCCGCAATATTTAATCAAAAAGCGCAGGGTATTTGAAAGAATAGCCGCATTGGTTGAAAAATTTAAAGGTGTCGGTGGTAAAATTTAACTTTTTAGCAATTATAAGAACAGGAGCCTGATATTTGGCTCCTATTCTTAATTAAAACTTAATAGATAAAATCACTTAGAATGATTTTGTACACAAAATCTTGCATTTTCGTAGTGGTAAATGATGGTTGAAAAGTCAAAAGGTTCGCCTGCTGTGGTATAAAAGACCTCTTCTACGTAGAGTGCGGGTTCCCCCGCTTGTAGACCAAGATATTGAGCGGTTTCGGTATCAAGTTTGATTACTTGGAAATATTTATCAGAAAAACCAATATTGATATTATAATTGTCTTGAATGTAACTAAAAATTGAGTTCTCAACAATTTCTTTATTCAAGTAATTGATTAATTTTTTTCGATAATAAGATTTCTCGAGGCCATATAATTTACCATCAACATAGCGCAAGCGTTTAATAAAATAAACGTCTTCACCGTCATCACACTGTAAATTATCTTTTACCTTTGAATTTGGTTTAATAAGATCAACATTAAGAACTTTGGATATGCCATAAGTGTCATCTAAATCAACCGTAAACCCATGGCTTTGTAAAAAGTTTAGGTAGCCTCTTTTTTTACGTTGACGTACAAAAATACCACTACCTTGCACTTGGTAAATCACCCCTTGTCGCTCAAGACAATCAAGTGCTTTGATAATTGTGCTACGACTAACCTGATATTGGTTAATTAATCCCTCAATATTATCAAGTTGCGCCCCTTTGGGTAATTGTTGTTGATAAATCATTTGTTTAATTTTTTTTGCAACGTATTGATATTTAATCATTTATGTTTTTTGTTATTCAATGGAGACTTGATAGTTATTCTATATAGGTTATATTGAGTTTTAAATTAAATTAACTAAAAAAGAGATCTAGATCACAAACAATATAATTGGTCATTAACAATTTAAAATTTCAGACTAAGATAAACGCATTATCTTGCTTTAAGGAGCTAAATCAATGTCATCAAAAATTAGAGACTATAACAAACTAGCTGTTGATATTTTAAATGAACTAGGAGGTGAAAATAATATTGTGACGGTTGCGCGTTGTGCAACGCGTCTTCGCCTTGTAACAAAAACAACCCCAGATCAAGCAAAAGAAAACATAGCAAAATTACCTGGTGTTATCACTGTGGTTGAAAAAGGAGGACAAATTCAAGTTGTAATTGGTACTAACGTTGATAAAGTCTATAATGCATTTATTCAGCTTGTTAATACGAATAACAATATTGAAGCTAGCAGTGATAATAACATCTTAAATCAAATCATTGCGACAATGTCGGCAGTATTTGCCCCATTTGTCTATATTCTAGCTGCATCAGGGATTTTGCAAGGTATCTTGATTTTAATCAAATTGGCTTGTCCTGAGCTAGAGAAAACTGGAACTTTTCAGATATTCAATTTTATCTCTTGGGCACCTTTTGTTTTTTTACCTATTTTTATTGCCATTACTGCTTCACAGCATTTTCGTTGTAATTTATATATCGCAGTTGCATGTTGTGCAGCACTGTTATCACCAACATGGACTGAATTTGCAAAGCTAATAAGCGAAGGGCAAGAAATTGATCTATTTGGTATTGCGCTATCAAAAACCACTTATGCCTCAACCGTTTTACCGCCGCTATTTTTAGTTTGGTTGCTCTCTTATTTAGAGCGGTTTTTGGAACCTCGCTTGCACAGCATTATCAAACCTGTTTTACTACCATTATTTAGTCTTGTTATTATGGTTCCACTAACATTACTTATTGTTGGTCCATTAACTGCCTATGGTGCACAATACATTGCTAATGGTTATAATTGGTTTGTCAGTCTAGCACCTTCAGTTGCAGGCGGAATCATAGGTGCAGTTTGGCAAGTTTTTGTAATTTTTGGGGTACATTGGGGTATCACGCCAGTTATCGTTGAAAACTTTAAACAATATGGTCAAGATTCTTTCCAAGCATTCCAAACCATTGCCGTTATTGGTCAAGTCGGTGCAGCATTAGGGTTTTATTTAAAAACAAAAACACAAGAGATGAAAGGCATTTCATTATCCGCTTTTATCACTGGATTATTTGGTATAACCGAACCTGCTATTTATGGTGTTAATTTACGTTTTAAAAAGCCATTTATTTATGGCTGTATCTCAGCTGCTTGTGGTGGTATTGTTGCTGGATTCTTTGCGCCTCACTATGTTGCCTATGCGGGCTTACCAGGTCCATTGACTATTGTCAACGCAATTAGTCCTCATAATTCAGGTTCATTTTGGGGTGTTTTAATTGGATCAGGTATTGCTTTATTTGGACCTGTTTTATTAATCCAAATATTTGGTACAGGTGAAACAGAACAAGATATAGCTAACATTAAAGATGATACCCCCAAAGTATTACTAGACGAGGTTGAAATTACAAGTCCAATGACAGGTAAAGCCTTACCGCTAAGCGAAGTGCCAGACCCTGCTTTTGCGCAAAAGCTAATGGGTGAAGGAATTGCCATTGAACCAACCGATAACCACGTTTATGCACCTTTCGATGCCGAAGTCACAGCCGTGTTTGAAAGTTCTAAACATGCCATTGGTTTAACATTAGATAACGGTGTTGAGTTATTAATTCATGTCGGTATTGATACCGTTAATTTAACTAATAATGAGTTTGAATATCACATTGAATTAAATCAAAAAGTGAAAAAAGGAGATTTGCTAATTAGCTTTAATCCTGATGCTATTAAACAAGCAGGTTATCCATTAATTACGCCAATTATTATTGTTAACACTGATCAATACCAATTAATTTCATTAACCGATAAAACTGACGTAACGATTGATGATATCATATTTAAAATTAAGCAATAACAAGGAATCAAAAATGACAAAAAAACCATTTTTATGGGGCGGTGCTTTAGCTGCTCACCAATTTGAAGGCGGTTGGAACGAAGGCGGTAAAGGCCCAAGCGTTGTTGATGTCATGACAGCAGGCGCACATGGTGTACCAAGGCAAATCACGCAAGATATTGAAGCGGGTAAATTTTATCCAAACCATACAGCAATTGATTTTTATCATCATTATAAAGAAGATATTAAGCTTTTTGCTGAATTAGGCCTTAAATGTTTACGCACTTCGATTGCTTGGACACGAATTTTTCCAAAAGGTGATGAGCTTGAACCAAATGAAGAAGGTCTACGTTTTTATGATAATGTTTTTGATGAATTGATTGCTAATGGAATTGAGCCTGTCATTACCTTATCGCATTTTGAAATACCTTTACATATTGCTCGCCATTATGGTGGCTTCCGTAACCGAAAAACAGTTGAATTTTTTGAGCGTTTTGCCATTACTTGCTTTGAACGTTATAAACATAAAGTAAAATATTGGATGACGTTTAATGAAATCAATAACCAAATGGATACCAGTAATCCAATCTTCTTTTGGACAAATTCTGGCGTGCAAGTCAAACCAGGCGAAAATCGACAAGAAGTACTTTACCAAGTTGCTCATTATGAACTTTTAGCCAGTGCTAAAGCAGTAATAGCTGGTAAAAAAATCAATCCTGATTTTCAAATTGGTTGTATGATTTCTCATGTACCAATTTATCCATTTTCATGCAATCCTGAAGATATGATGGCATCAGAAATTGCAATGCATCAACGATTCTTCTTCCCTGATGTTCATGTTCGTGGCTATTATCCAGCTTATGCATTAAAAGAGTTTAAACGAGAAGGTTATAAACTTGATATTACTGACGAAGACTTAGCCTGTTTGAAAAAAGGTACTGTTGATTACATTGGTTTTAGCTATTATATGTCCACTGTTGTGAAAGCTGATGCAAAAAATGATAACCGCGATAATATCGTTAACGGTGCCTTACCGAATGCAGTTGAAAACCCTTATATCAAAAGCAGTGATTGGGGATGGCCAATTGACCCAGAAGGCTTACGTTATACATTAAATCGCCTGTATGATCGTTACCAATTACCTTTATTTATTGTTGAAAACGGTTTTGGGGCTATTGATGAACTCGAAAACGGCAATCAAGTACATGACAAACCGCGTATTGAATACCTAGGCGCGCATATCAAAGCTATGCAAACAGCTATAGATTATGATGGCGTTGATGTTATGGGGTATACCGCTTGGGGAATTATTGATGTTGTTTCATTTACTACCGGCGAAATGAAAAAACGTTATGGTGTGATTTATGTTGATCGTGACAATGAAGGAAACGGCAGCATGAAACGTTATAAAAAAGATTCATTTGAATGGTATAAGAAAGTCATTAGCACCAATGGGAAAAATTTAAAATAATAATTATCGATTAATTATTATTGTATTATGAGGATGTTTTAAGGCTTTACCAACATCCTCTTTTTTTAAGAGCCAACAACTAAAATGGAAAAATCAGTTGCTTTTCAACTTGAGGATCGATTAACGTCACATGAAACCCAATTAGCCGAACACCTCGACCATTACGCCGTTCTAACCAAACTTTATGTGCTTGCTCAATTAAATCGGCTTTATCTAATTTAGACCACACATGTTCTTGTGTTGTTAGTTGAAAATCATCAAACTTAAATTTGACACCTTGCCGAGCTATAGACAGATCAGCACGCACTTTGCCTAATCGTTTTTCAAGCTCTTCAAATAATGGGTCAAACTCCAATAAACACGCATTCCAAGTATGAATATCATCAGTTAAAGTACGCTCTACCCCAACCGATTTACGTTGTCTATCACTACAAACTTCACGACCATCAATGCCTTGGCATCGTTCATGCAATATTCGCCCAAATTTACCAAATTGATTAAATAGTTTTGTGATATCGTAATTAACGACATCCTTACATACAAATAATCCCAACTGTGCTAACTTCTTTTCTGTAACTTTACCCACTCCAGGAATTTTTTTTAAAGGAAGCTTTTCAATAAAGCTATCAACTTCATCGGGTGTTATCACATATTGACCATTAGGCTTGTTCATATCAGAAGCCACTTTGGCAAGAAATTTAAGTGGCGCAACGCCAGCTGATGCTGTTAATTCAAGTTCATTAAAAATAGCTTGGCGAATGTCTTGAGCAATCAGGGTAGCAGAACCATGACAAAGTTTGCAATCAGTCACATCAAGATAGGCCTCATCAAGCGATAGTACCTCAATAGAGTTAGTATACCGTTTAAAGATTTGATGAATCTGTTTTGACACTTCTTTATAAACAGCATGCCTACCGGGTATTATTTTAAGATTAGGACACTGTTTTATAGCCTGTGCCATTGACATAGCACTATGTATACCGTATTGGCGAGCTAAATAATTAGCGGTAGCAACCACTCCACGTTTACGAGGATCCCCCCCTACCGCAATAGGCATATTACGATAACGGGGATTATCCCTCATTTCAACAGCGGCATAAAAACAATCCATATCAACATGAATGATTTTTCGCATAAATTGGTTCACAACATCTAAAAAACACACTGTATAAATATACAATATCACAATTTGAACTGTTGTGTAAATAACCTTTGTAATTACTTATCTAATTTATCAAAATCAATTAAACCATTTTTATCATAAGGATCACCAATCCAACGTATTGATTGATGAAAATTAGGATTAACAACACTTTTTTCAGGAACATATAAGTTATAACTTAATCCTGCTAAATCAGACCAAGTGTGAATCAAATCTTGTGTACTAAATTTGCGATCCACATAATTTTGATAATTATTTGGATGCGTTTTTGCCCATGTTGGTGATTGCCAAAGCATAAATGGTATAGTATACATAGTGCGTGTTGGTGCTTTTTCGTTCCGCCCCAAAATATTGTGCGGTGGTGTTTGATAAACATCTTCGCCATGATCTGAAAAATACAATATAAACCCATTTTCTTGACTATTTTTAAAAATATTAAAAAGCGTTGTTGTAACGTAATCGTTATAACTTATTGCGTTATCGTAGGTATTGTAGATACTCACTTTATCGTTATCTATATTAAATGAAATGCCCGTTTTATCTTTAAAACGATCATGCTCACCATCTTTTGGATAACGAAATTCGTATTTCATATGCGTTCCGAGCAAGTGAATAACAATAAATTTCTTTTCACTTGGATCAGTTAATACTTTTTTAAATGGTTCAAATACAGACTCATCATATCGTCTTGCGCTTTGATTACGATCATTATTCATATAAAATTGTTCATCAGTTTGCTGAGAAAACATTGTTAACATCGTATTACGTCGCGTCATTGTCTGTTGATTGGTGATCCAAAACGTCTTATAACCCGCCTGTTTCATTAAATGCATTAAAGAAGGTGTTTTTAAGTATAAATCAGGATGTTGCTCATCAGCAAAAGTTAACGCCTGTTGCAAAATTTCAATGGTATAAGGTCTTGATGAAATCACATCATTAAATATCACAAAATCTGGATTATCTTTTTTGAACTGCTCAATTTGTGGTGTGGTATCCCGTTCATAGCCATAAATCCCCATTCGATTACGTGTTGTTGACTCACCGATTACGAGCACTAATGTTCTTGGAGTATTGCCGTTAGCATCTGTTAAGTTTTCTAACGGTGGTAACGTTTGTAAATGGTTTAAAATATCTTCCATATTAGATAGTTGTGTCCGATAAGCCAAATAACTATTAAGAAGTTGCCATGGTACGGTTGTTTCCATACGGGTTAACAAATGAGATCCCGCTTTCCTAATAGAGGAGTTTTTGATTGTAACGCTAATAAACACCGGCATAACGGCATAAATCACAATTAATAGTGATGTAATCCATTTAGTATGTTTTTTGACATAAACTGGTTTTACTTTAGTCCAAAGATAAACACCAACCAAGCTATAAATAATCAGAACAGCCACTAATTTAAAGCTCAAATATTGTTGAATAAACTCACTAGATTCCGTAAAGTTTGATTCGGCCATAATAAAAAACACACTTTGCGAAAACTCCTGCCGATAAATAATAAAATAACCAACAGGAATTAAAGATAAAATTCCCACAATCCCACCAAAAACAGTCGCAATTTTTCGTGTATAATTAGGAAAAATCAAAATAGGAATAAGCCAAATCAGACTATAAATAATAGAATCACGCAACCCAATGACATTAGAATGACCAGAAAAGAAAATATACAGTTGTAATGCACTAGAAAAATAAGTAAAAAATAAAATATCAAAGATAAGCGCTGACCAACTAAGTGAACGATTTGCTTTAGTATTTTGCATAGAGATTGAATAAGTATAGTTATTAATCATTTGTAACAATCTACACAAAATAGATTAATAAAACCTTAAGATATAACTGTATGAATTTAAATTAACAACAAACTAAATAATTGGAAGTTAATTTATAAAAAAATAGACAAACAAATAGCAAAAAGCCTTTATTTAGGCTCTAGCAACTACTCTTTATTGAAATTAAAACCCAACATTTTGGCAATATGATTATTTTCAGATTGTTTTAATTGATTTGGCAAACCATTAAAGACAATCTGCCCATTATCTACCACCAAACAATGTGAAAAATAACCTAGAAAATCACCTATATGATGCGATACCATCATTAATGTCAAATTAAACTCATCACAAATTTGATTAACTAGTGCTAACATTTCAAAACGTAAGGCTTGATCGAGTGCAGAAAACGGTTCGTCTAACAATAAAATAGGACGCCGTTGAATTAGGCAGCGAGCTAAAGCAACACGTTGACATTGCCCACCAGATAACTGTTCAGGATAACGATTATTAAAGCCCATTAAACTGACTTTTGCTAATATATCATCAATGGTTTTCCGTTCAGACTCATTGAGTTTTAAACAAGGCCTAATACCTAGGCCAATATTTTGTTCAATAGTTAAATGACTAAATAAATTATTATGCTGGAATAAAATTGAAACAGGACGTTTACCTGGTAAAGTATTAGTCATGTTTTGATAATTAAGTAAGATATTACCAGAATTAGGTAAAATAAATCCCGCAATCAAACTTAACAGTGTACTTTTACCCGCACCACTTGGTCCCACAATCAGCACCTTATCTTTAGATGCAATTTTGATATCAAAATGCATTTTAAAATTATCATAATGATAATTAATTTTATTCAGTTCTATCATAATCTATCACTATCAATAAACTAAAAGATAATATTAACAATAAAGCAGCCGTTACGGTACTTTCTTGATAATGATAATGTGATATCTGCTCATATAAATAATAGGGTAGCGTAGTGACAGATTGACCACCAAACAACGCAATAATACCAAAATCCCCCAATGACAATATTGCTGCAAAAGCAAAACTCTGGACAATTAATTTTTTTAGTGCTTTATATTCAATTAAATAAAAATGCAAAAATCCATTAATATTAAGTGATTGGCTTAATTGCCAGTAACGTGATGTGACATCATACATAGGCATGGCAAGATTTTTTAATATAAAAGGTAATGCCATTAAACCATTACATAACATCATTAACCCACAAACAAAGGCTGAGCTATAAGCAAAAGGAAACAACAATAAAAATAAACCCGATGCTAATACCATACTTGGAATAATTAAAATCAGTGAACCAACTAACATTAACTGATTACTCCAACGTGTTTGCTGATTAATCAATAAACGGCTATTTGTATAAAGTAACAATAGCGCAAGCAACATAGCAATAATGGCAGAACCAAAGGCAATTAACAATGAAAACATGATAGCACGTTGAAAATCCATCGTTAAAAATACCCACTTAAAAGAACAAATACCCTCAACTAATATAATAACAATTGGTAGTAAAATAAATAATCCACCAATAGCAACAATTACCATACTCAACAACTTCAAATTCCACGAAACAGGCAAGTAGTAATACTTCCTAACGTAACGAACATTGATTTTTGGATGATGATTAATTTTTTGTATCAAGCACATAAAAAAGACACAACAAACTAGCTGCAAACAAGCCAAAAGCACAGCTTGAATTAAGTCAAAATCACGAATAGCTTGATAAATAGCAACTTCAAGTGTGGTATATTTAGGTCCACCGCCAAGTGCCAATGCTATAGCAAAACTAGAAAAACAAAGCATAAAAATAAGTGTCGCCATCGGAAATAATTGACGACACAATAGTGGCCATTCAACCAACTTAAAATAAGCAAAACTTGAAAAATTTAATTGCGCTGCTAATTGTTTTTGTTCAACCGGCACACTATTTAACGTTTGATAAAATAAACAACAAGCATATGGAAAATTGAGAAATACATGCGCCAGTAAAATACCTTTTAAGCCATAAATTGCCCCCCAAAATGGCACACCAAAATAATCAAAAATTGATGCAAATAAGCCATGTTGGCCATAAACAGACAATAACCCCGTAACCACAACCAGTGTAGGTAAAATGAAAGTAATAGGCATAATACGTAACAATATCCCCTTACCCCAAAAATTAACCAGAGATAAAGCCTTTGCCATTACTATAGCAAAAAAAATAGATAACAATGTCGATAATATTGCCTGATAAATTGTTATCCAAATAACATGCAACAAATAACCATCAAAATAGATAGTTAAATTACTAGATTTAATTGCATCTATGCAAAGTACAAATAACGCCGTACCTAATACAATTAAGATCAAGCTTGCAGCGCTAATACCTGGAAGTAACGTTTTTAATTTCAACATTAAACTAAATAAAATAAAGCTACTGGCTAATCGTGGTTTTCCATTCTCGTACCCATGCTTTTTGTTGATTTTCAATTTGCTTTGCATCAAACTCAAGTGCTTTATTAACAGGCTTAATTTGGTCAAAAGCATCAGGTAATGGAGCATTAACAATCGGATACATGATATTTTTTTCTGCAAATTGGCGCTGTACTTTAGAAGTTAATAAATATTGCAAAAAAGCACGCGCTAATTCAGGCTGCTGACTATACTTAGTAATGCCTGCCACTTCGACTTGACGGTAATGTCCTTCGTCAAAAATCGCAGCAACATAACGATGTTCATTATTATTCATAATATGCGCAACAGGCGAAGTGCTATAACTCAGCACAAAATCAGCCTCACCTTTCAAAAATAGACCATAAGCCTCACTCCAACCTTTTGTGACGGTCACTGTATTTTTAGCTATTTTTCTCCATGCTGATGAAGCATCATTACCGTATATATTCTTAACCCAAAATAACAGCCCCAAGCCAGGAGTACTAGTTCGAGGGTCTTGATAAATAATCTTCCAATTAGCTTTATTATCCACTAGTTCATGCATACTACGTGGGGGATTAGTGATCTTTTGTTGATCATAAATAAAAGCAAAATACCCAAAATCATAAGGCATAAAATCAGTATCCCACCAATCAATATTCAAATTATCAGGTTTACTTATTTTGTGGGGAACAACAATATTAGCCTTTTTAGCTTGCTCTAAAAGGTTACTATCTAATCCTAAAATCACATCAGCATTAGTTTTATCACCTTCAAGACGAATTCGATTCAAAATCGACACCCCATCGCCTAATGTAACAATCTCAAGTTCACAGTTACACTGTGCTTCAAATCCTTTTTCAATATCTTTCCCTGGTCCCCATTCTGAAATAAATGAATTGTAACTATAAACTGTCAAAATAGAACGTGTATTGGTAGCGTTGGCACAGCTGACCATAAAAAGAGTAGATAAGCCTAAAAATAAAAAATTATGCTTAAAAAACATTTTGCCTCCAAAATAGCAAATAAAAGACAAAAGGTTTGAGTAGGTGCAATAACTCAAATCCCTCCGCTGGCATGATCCAGTTCAGGTTCGACGGGTTACGTTAGTCAATCTAACATTCTCAGCCCTTCTGGGCACCCCGTTGAGAACGTTGAGTAGTTTAGTTGTTATAGAGAGGATTGTAAATAACGGAACAGATAAACTAAAAATATTACCTTTTAAACCCTAGATTAAAACATGAAATGCAATTTTAAACACGGTGGAGTGAAGAAAGTAGAAAGGTGATTTATACTAGCACCTTCGCACCACCACAGTTTGGAGATTGCTATGCATTATAATCACCTTTCTAGGCAGGAAAGAATAAAAAGATATAACCCTGCGACTCAATAGATATCCTGTAACGGTATACTTTTCTTGTAGACATTCTTAGCGGTATGATAAATCCTCAACAAAGGAGATTATCTGATGACAAGACAACTAAGTAGTGAATTTAAACGAGAGTGTGCAGAATTAGTT
>NZ_WTEW01000126.1:0-350 GCF_009795865.1 Gilliamella sp. Pas-s27 | reverse complement strand
CCATGGCAAACATGGAATGATGCAAAGGGGTTGGTTAAGGAAAAGCAATTGGAGAATTTATTTTGCTCATCGGACACGCATTTTGGTAAAATGAAAACCGATGAGTAATAGGTGTCTGTCAGATTAAGTTTGAGCTACCACAGTTAAACCAACAAAACGACACGCAACCAGAAAATGGCGAGACAACCAGTACCCCAACCGCTACAACCACCGCAACAGACACCACTCCACCAGCCACGCTTAGCGCTGACGGTAAGGCGTGGTTTTGTAAATATCCCAAACTTAGTACACAACTCACGTAGAAAATTAAGCTGCTTGTTTTAGTGTTTTATACTCAATCGGTGTCATGT
>NZ_WTEW01000125.1:0-354 GCF_009795865.1 Gilliamella sp. Pas-s27 | reverse complement strand
AAAAATAGCTTTCATTGATATACACTTTACCCGTTTTGCGGTTAAAAATAATGGGGCTACCTCGGCGTGTAAAAAGGTTTTGATAACATTCTGGAATCATTAAATATTCGAGAATAATGTAACAAAATAAACCAGAAGTTAAAAGATAGAAAAGTGTATCACTATTGCACGTTATAATAGAATATATCAAAGATGGAATTAAAAAGATCCCCGAAATTGAGAAAAAAAAGCTCATACATAAATAAAGAATCTGATCAGATTTCGTTTTACGAATAAAAGCACAGTAGTTATCATTGGCATAGAGAAGACGCTGATCCGCACCCGTTAAATAGTTACCGCCTTTTTCTAAATCGC
>NZ_WTEW01000124.1:0-355 GCF_009795865.1 Gilliamella sp. Pas-s27 | reverse complement strand
TTGTTTTTCTTTGTCTATTGCTTGCAAATTAACAAATAACGCAGGATTGATTTTATAACCTAACTTATTAGTTTGCGGATCATACGCGGTAGAACGGTTGTATCTTGGATTCATTGCTATTTCAAAATGCAAGTGAGGATTAAGGCATTTTTCTGCATTACCTGTAACGCCTGTATAGCCAATTAAATCGCCTGCTTTAACCATGTCACCCACATTTAAATCAGCACGTTTAGTACTTAAATGACAATAGCGTAAATAAAAATAGTCAGAATTAATATTAAAATCCTTGGCTTGTTCAATTTCACCATTTTTACCAAACTCAAGACTTGTCTCATTTCTTGATTTTCTTAAATCA
>NZ_WTEW01000123.1:0-355 GCF_009795865.1 Gilliamella sp. Pas-s27 | reverse complement strand
GTCAACTGGCCAGAAGAAATCGACAAAAAATCCAAAGCGAGCTCGCTTGAAGAATATCAGAAAATAGATGCTGAGTATAAAAAATAAGGAATAAATAATCTCCAAAGTACTGTGGTAATAGACTAAAAAAATTGCTGAATTAAGGGTAAAAGCGAAAAAAGTAATTGGTATTTTGCACTATTGGCAAGACAAAGACGCCAAATCGCCGCTACGAGTGGAACATATTATCAATTAAAAAAACAAAAAAGGGAGAACGTAATAATGCCATCTAAATATCAACCGCAAGTTTCCGCATGGCGCGAGGATTTGCATAAAGGAATATATACAACACAATTACATTTAAGTAATAATAAAA
>NZ_WTEW01000122.1:0-360 GCF_009795865.1 Gilliamella sp. Pas-s27 | reverse complement strand
ACGATGAACGTTCATTACGTGAAGCAGAATTTAACAATATAGATTATTTACAACAGCATAGTACTAAGGATTTTTATTTTAAAGTAATTACCGCTAAACAAAAAAATGAAGAAGCAAATATCGTTGGGATAAAAATATATAGCAAACATGATGGCAGGCTTATTCAAACTATTACTGGTATCAAAGGATGTGAGTTTCATGGTTATGCTAATATCATAACTAATGAAGGCTTTGATTTTAATTTTGATGGCGATAATAATGACTTTTATCTCTTCAAAGACAGATATCACGGACCTAATAGCACAGCCGAATATTACGTCTATGACAAAACCCAACAACAATTTGTTAAATTAAATCTTG
>NZ_WTEW01000121.1:0-360 GCF_009795865.1 Gilliamella sp. Pas-s27 | reverse complement strand
TCATAAACGGGTATATCGGGTGTATTGTGAATTAAAGCTTAATCTCAGGGTAAAGCGTAAAAAACGTATTCCTCCACGATGCCCGAAAAGGTTATTCGTCCCCAATAAACAAGGTGAATATTGGTCAATGGATTTTATGAGTGACAGTAGCCGTAATCAACGTCGCTTTAGGACATTCAATGTCATCGATGACTTTAATCGTGAGGCGCTAGGCATTGATATTGCAGTCAGTTTACCCGCTGGCAAGATCACCCGTTATCTGGATAAAATGGCTAAATATCATGGGTATCCATTAAAAATACGGGTCGATAATGGGCCAGAATTTACAGGAAAAACCTTTATAGACTGGGCTAAATCACA
>NZ_WTEW01000120.1:0-363 GCF_009795865.1 Gilliamella sp. Pas-s27 | reverse complement strand
TAGCTAATTCAACTGACACGCCTCCCTCAATCACCTTATACAGTTTATATATGCATCAGCTAGATTGGTATGGTTATCAGCAAAAAATTCAGAAAAATAGTAGTCAGGTTGATTATCCTTGTTATTGGCAAGCGGGAGTAGGGAAAGTTGATGAAAAAAAATTAGAAACGATTGCAGGTAGCGTGATACGGGAAAACGCAAGCGGTACAAAAGTTGTTGGTTTATTACTAAAGGGGAGTAAAGTTCGTTTAGGTGAACAAAAAACAGGTATGTCAGGGTGGTATAAAATTGTGTCGATAACTTCAGGCACGGTGGTGACGCCAAATGGGTTTCAAACTGAATTGGGCAATATTACTGGTTATG
>NZ_WTEW01000119.1:0-366 GCF_009795865.1 Gilliamella sp. Pas-s27 | reverse complement strand
GATTATGTAACCAGAGAGCAAGCAATAGCTGATATTATTGATTATATCGAACCTATTTATAATCAAAAAAGAAGACATTATAAACGGGAATTTATTTCACCTGCAGAATTTGAATACAAATTACTAAAAACGGCCTAAGATTGTCTCCAAGTTTTGTTGACCGTTACACCATGATTTATGATTATAAAACATATCCGCCACTCTGACCGCTCATAAGATTTAGGCTATAATTAGAATTTATTCCCTAATTTTTTATACTCGGCGTCTATTTGTTGATACGCTTCAAGCGAGCTCGCTTTGGATTTTTTGTCGATTTCTTCTGGCCAGTTGACTTTGATTGGCCATGTAAACTCATCTTCTGGCATC
>NZ_WTEW01000118.1:0-372 GCF_009795865.1 Gilliamella sp. Pas-s27 | reverse complement strand
CGCATGAACATGTCAAAAAAAATTGGCAACTAGAAAAAGCGAAACGCATTAAACCCTCACTGTGGTGGCAACAAGTGGCACAAGCGCAAGCGCAAGCTCAAACAACTAGCACAGAACAAAGCGATGCTAATACTAATACCCTTAAACTGTCTAATCTATCAACTGATGGCAAGGCGTGGTTTATTCATCCGGTGGCGATGGTGGATTATTTTAATATTGACACAACACTCTGGCATGAGCCGTTAAAAAAACCTCAAAGGACGCTTTATAATTCAAATGAATTTCGAAAAGAATTCAATGGCGCTTTTGGTTTTGTAAGAAATGGAGGGGCAAAATCACATGCGGGTTTAGATATATTTGCTGATATCAATA